>NZ_RZPB01000428.1:0-5421 GCF_003998535.1 Mesorhizobium sp. M7A.F.Ca.AU.002.02.1.1
GGCGATCATGCCGCAAGGCATGATCATGGGCCGCGACACGCCGGCGGAAGCCATGCGTGACATGGCTGCAACCAATCCGCATCGCGTCACGGCATCCTATGGCCTTGCCGCCAAAGGCGACCAGGAACTGCCATTCCGCCTGGAGAACGGCGTCAAGGTGTTCGACCTCAGGCCCTCAGTGGTCCGCTGGCAGATCCTGCCCAATGTCGCGGTCGACGCCTATGCCTACAACGGCCAGATCCCCGGTCCGCGCATCCACATTCGCCAGGGCGATAAGGTTCGCATCGACGTCACCAATGACCTGCCTGAGGAGACCACGGTGCATTGGCACGGCATGATCCTGCCGAACCAGATGGATGGGCCCGCCGAGATCACCCAGCCGCCGATCGAGCCTGGGCAATCCTATTCCTACGAATTCACCGCGACCCAGCACGGGACCTATTTCTATCATCCGCATGCCAAGCCGGACCGTACCCAGGCGCTGGGGCTCTATGGGGCGCTGATCATCGACCCTGCCAATCCCGCCGACGAGGTTCAGGCTGACCACGACTATGTGATCGAACTTCAGGAATGGCTGGTGCGCGATGGACTGACCTATCCTTCGATGCCGATGGAAGGCGGTATGCCGAACTTCTTCACCATCAACGGCAAGGCCTATCCCGCAACCGACGCCATCCCCATGAAGGTGGGCGAGACGCTGAAGGTGCGTTTCATCGGCACCAATAATGGCTTCGTCCATCCCATGCATATCCATGGCGGACCCTTCGAGGTCGTCGCTCGTGACGGTGAGACGCTTCCTCCCTCGGCGCGCTTTCTGGCCGATACGATCAATGTCGGGCCAGGACAGCGCTATGACGTCGTCTGGAAGGCACGGCGTCCCGGCAAGTGGCTCATCCATTGCCACATCCCGCATCACACGACGAACAACAATGTCGAGGAAAAGGGCGGCGGCGGGCTGATGGTCGTGATCGACGTCGGTTAAATCTGCCACCCCCCTGTGGATTTACCTGTGTCATCGGGGGGCGCGTTGTTGCGCGCTACTTCTTGATAATGGTTCCGTTGCGCAAGTCGAATGCTTCGGTACCGCGAGCCTGGCGATAGAAATCATCCTGCAATTCACCCCATTCGCCGAGAAAGGCGCCGCAATTGCTGCAATGAATTGGCGTCGACTCGTTGGCGTCGTCGGGAATGTCCATTTGGATGGTCCCACAAGCCTTGCAATCGAGTTTGTCGTCCAGCCGTCGTCCCATTTCCCAATGATTGCGCATTTTCGACCATGAGCCAATTGTCGATTTCGTACCAAATCGCATCGACCATGGCTCATCGGTCAATCGCGAGAGTCAAAAAGGACGGCCAGACCCAGTTCCCGTGCCAGCTCGATGATCGTCTCCATCAATTCATCATCTGTATCCTGCAAATAAGGCGCGTCCCTGCGAGCGGCCTCTATCGCCGCTTTGACCGAAACGATGTCGCCGTATCGCGCACTTCGAAGCTCTTCTGCCAGAAACGCCTTGGCGGTACCGACAGGTCTTATTGCCCATCTGGCGATGCTCATGCGGCTCCCTCCCATGGTCACCTCAGCTTCATTTTGATCCTGTCCAAGGTGCAGATCAATCGATGGTACGATTCCGTACGGAGCTACCCAACCGGTTGGAGACAGCCGTGTGACGAACGCCTTGGCCAGGGTTTTCGGCGTCTCTCTGGGGTGAGTTGGGGCGAAATCGCCCGGTGGGACCGGCCTTGCGGAACCATCGCTCAGCATGGGGGTTTCTTCAAAATCTCCCTCGAAGAATGCAAGGAGCGACCATGCGCATGTTGACGATAGCTGTCGCGCTTTCCGGGGCGGTCACCATTCAGCCCGTCTACGCCCAAACTATCGGACCGCAGCTTCCCCAGGTGACGCCACCGCAGGGCGAAGCGCAGCCGGAGCTGGCGCCGCCCGATCCAGGCTCTGCCGGTTTGAATTTCACCGGCGTCGCCATTGTCGCCGTCGAGGATTTGCCGGACGAAATCAAGGCGCAGGCCGATGCCGTGATTAACCAGACCAGCGCCGAAGATTTGCTTCGCCTGCAAAGCTCCGTCGATGCCTCACCTCAGGCGACGTCGGCTTTGAGAGCGAATGGGCTCAATTCCTCGCAGGTTGTCGCTGCAAACATAGATGGCGATGGCACGCTGACGCTGATCATTCAGACGACGACTTGAGGCATCGAACCATACGCATCACTGAATCGACGAAATGCAGTCGCGGAGAGCAGCAATGGTCGAAGCCGCCGTTCGCAACTTCACCATCAATTTCGGGCCACAGCATCCCTCCGCCCATGGTGTTCTTCGGTTGGTGCTCGAACTGGACGGCGAGATCGTCGAGCGTGCCGATCCGCATATTGGCTTGCTCCATCGAGGCACCGAAAAACTCATAGAGCACAAGAACTATTTGCAAGCGCTGCCCTATTTCGATCGGCTCGACTATGTCGCGCCGATGAACCAGGAGCATGCGTTCTGCCTCGCCGCCGAAAAACTGCTCGACATAACAGTTCCAAAGCGTGGGCAGCTTGTCCGTGTTCTTTTTTGCGAAATTGGCCGGCTTCTGTCGCATCTCCTCAATGTCACGACCCAGGCCATGGATATCGGCGCCCTGACGCCGCCGCTTTGGGGATTTGCGGAGCGCGAGAAGCTGATGGTCTTTTACGAGCGCGCCTCCGGCGCTCGCATGCATGCGAATTACTTCAGAATCGGCGGCGTGCACCAGGATTTGCCTGCGAAGCTTCTCGACGACATCTGGGCTTTCTGCGATCCGTTCCTCAAAGTCTGTGACAACCTCGACGATCTGCTCACCGGCAGCCGCATCTTCAAGCAGCGCAATGTCGATGTTGGTGTGATCGGGCTGGATGATGCCTGGCGCTGGGGATTTTCCGGCGTGATGGTACGCGGATCGGGCGCGGCATGGGATTTGCGCAAGGCACAGCCATACGAATGTTACCCTGACATGGATTTCGACATCCCCGTCGGCAAGAACGGAGACTGCTATGACCGTTATCTCGTCCGTATGGAGGAGATGCGCCAGTCGGTGCGGATCATGAAGCAATGCCTGGAAAAACTGCGGTCATCCGAAGGCCAGGGGCCGGTCGCGATTCCGAACCAGAAGATCACGCCGCCGCGGCGCGCCACGATGAAACGCTCTATGGAAGCGACCATCCAGCATTTCAAACTTTATACCGAGGGGCATCGCGTGCCGGCGGGAGAAGTCTACGCCGCGGTTGAAGCGCCAAAGGGAGAATTCGGCGTTTATCTGGTTTCTGACGGGGGCAACGTCCCTTACCGGTGCAAAATACGTGCGCCATCTTTCGCCCATCTGCAGGCGATGGATTTCCTGTCTCGAGGGCACATGATCGCCGACGTTGCCGCGATCATCGGGTCGCTCGACATCGTGTTTGGCGAGATAGATCGTTAGTCCTCGGCAGGTTGCGCGCTTGCCCCGCGATGCAGAAATTCCCTCTCATGCGTGGACGGGAGGCTCTTCATTCTCGTCGGGGTTGGGCAGCGGAGTCTCGTCCGGAAGCGTTTCCGGTTCGGGTTCCTCGATCGGCTCCGGCTTCCATGTTGGAGGCGGCACGGGCATATCGCGATTTGGGTCTGGCTGTCTTGGCTGTGGCATCTAACTATCTCCGTTCAGTCGGAACAACTCGTCCGCCGTGGCATGGTTCCTGGCAGAATACAGCCATCGAGATCGTTGCGCCCTCAAGGCAGGCGCACGTTGGTCCGCCCACGGATGCCGGCGCAAAAGTTGCAGATCGTTCGGAACCGGTCGGATTTTCGAGCCGTTGTCGTCGAAATCGACCAAGGAGAAGCGTGATGAAGGACAAGTCAGGAGATATCGACCATACATTGCCGCAGGTCGCCATCGACGATCAGCAGGTGCGACAGCTGGCCGCCACGACCGATTTGCCGTCAAGGCAGGCACGCGAACTGGTGCGCCGTCACGGCAACGATCCGCGGAAGCTGGAAGAGTTGGCGAGGTCGATCAACGCCACCAACTGAGTCCAGGCCAATGGGCATCGACGGCGCAAGCCGTTGGCATCAGATTTCCAGCAAGGCGTAGGGGCGGCCGCCAGGTTTGGCCACATGCATGGCGACGTTGTAGACCTTGGCTCCGCCAGGCGTTTGGCCTTCGTAAGAACCGCGATGTGCATGACCGTGCACGACAGCACTGACCTGGAATCGATCGATCGTTTCGGCCAGACGTGAAGAGCCCAGAAACGGAAATATTTCCAGCGGTTCTCCCGCGACGGTGTCGGCAATCGGCGCGTAGTGAAGGATCACCAGCGTGCGCTTGGCCCGCACCTGGCGCATCGCATTTTCAAGTCGCATTGCCTCGTTCACGCTTTCCGCGACCATCGTCTTGATCGCCGGTTCCCCGAATGAGCCGAGCATGCGTGACCCGAAGCCGCCTATGAATCCCTTCACGCCGACAAAACCGACCTCCTCGATTTCGACTGTCTGCCCGTCGAGGAGGTGAACATGCGCCTGCCGCAGGATCTTCGTGACGTCTTCCACCGCACCGGACTCGTAGTCATGATTGCCGAGGACTGCCACAACCGGGATCGAGCAGTTGCGCAGATCCTCGGCCAGCATCTCCGCTTCACGAGGCTTGCCGAGATTGGTCAGATCTCCCGTGAGAACGAGAATGTCCGCTTCGCTCGATATCTCGCCGAAGAGGTCTCGATACGAGTTTTGTGCATCTTCCCGCACATGGAGATCCCCGACCGCGGCAACTTTGAGCGCGCGTGCGCCGTCCTTGGGCGCGCTGCTCTTGACGGGATCAGCCATCACGGAATTCTCCCACACCACCGACGCCGGCGAAGCCCCATTCCTTGACGTCGATCTCGTAGTCGGTTTGCGAAAGCAGCCGCCCACGGCAGATCTTCATCCTTGGAGACGGCAATTGCCGTTGCTTGGCGAGGCGGTCGAGCAATTCATCGAGCAACCAGGCCGGGATATGATCCCGCTCGCTCGGATAGATCCATCTGAAATTGATAAGCTGCATCAACAGAACCTCCCAATGAACCTCCAGATAAGAAAGCAGCCGGTGCCAATCGATCTGATCGCCCGCCTTGAGAATCGTATGAGCGATATCGGCGCCGTCGTGTCGCCCTCTGTCCTGGATAAAGCATTTGGACCAGATGAGTTCGGTCGGGCCGATGATCCGCACCCTGCTGCCCAACAGCTCGGTTTGGCGGGCGTGTTCCAGCCACAGGTCGCCAACAGGCACCGTGCCGTTGGCCGAGCCGAAGATGACGTCGAAGAAATGCGTGCCCTTGAACACCTTGCCGAGCCACCGGTCGTCCTCGATTTCGACGGCATATCCAAGCTGCTTGAAATGGGCGAGGATCCGCGCGTAGTCGCCTGCCTTGCAGAAGATATCGA
>NZ_RZPB01000429.1:0-5403 GCF_003998535.1 Mesorhizobium sp. M7A.F.Ca.AU.002.02.1.1
CTCACGGAGCGAGCGCAGCGGGAGCATTGCTTGCTCAACCAGATCTTCCGCACCCATCTCCCAGATCCAGCCGATCCCAGCCACAACGACCCGATCCTCTCGGCGATGTATCTCGTGAAAAGGACATTTCTCCCGAAACACCTCAGAGGTCGGCAGCAGCATTCAGTGACGCTGGACCAAAAGCTCGCGCACGTTCAGAACGTCGTATCGTCGCCAGTGCGCCTCGGGCGCTTCGGTTTGCGCTGGATGGCGAACAGAACTTTCGCACGGCGAAAGCTGCCCTCCATCGTATTGGGGCCGCGCGCCAATGGGGTCAATCTTGAGTTTCATTCGGAACAGGAGCCGAACCCCGCAAGCAGACTGACGTTGGTGAGCGAACGCGACCGATTGGGTATGCCGAAGCTGCGCGTCGATTGGAAAACCACGAGCAACGATCTCCAAAGCATCGCGCGCGCCTATCGACTGCTCGGTTGGAAGCTGGAGAAGATCGGAGCTACCATTTCAGGATTTGAACCTGGCCATGTGATCGAAATGGCAGGCAAATCAGGCGCCATGGACGGTCATCACCTCGGTACCACGCGAATGTCTGCGAGCCCGACCGACGGGGTTGTTGACGCTGAATGCCGAGTTCATGGACTGATGAACCTGCACATCGCGGGCGGCTCGGTTCTGGCAACATCCAGCCAGGCGAATCCCACCTTGACGATCTTGGCCCTTGGGCTCCGTCTCGCCGACAGGCTTCGCCGGTGATGATCACACCGGCAGCTGCTGAGTGACTGCGCCCAACTCGCGCCTAACGTGGGCTGCTTCATCACATTCGCAGGCCGCTTCCTGTGTGTCAGGCTATCTGCTGCCCGCACGTATCGCGGCAGCGTCTCTAGTTCGCGCCGCGCGAATGTGGGCAAGCTCGCCAGCGAGGCACGCATACTCGTTAGCTGGTGCTTAAGGCTCGTCCGCCACCTTCGCCATCGCTGTGCCATTAAGCGGCGAAAAACGACGCGACCGCGCAGCCTGTTGGCGGCTGTAAAGCATCCGAGCGCAGTTCGTTCGGCCTCGATTGGCGCCTTTTGCAAAGCGCCGTGCAAGAACCGTGGCTCGGAGCAGGCCTTACCCGACTGGAGTCGATAGCGAGGAGAGGAGTGCTTCGTTCAAAATCCCGCCATCGTGCCAACTTGCGCGCTTGATTGTTCCATTTCAGCACGTGCGCCGCTGTCTCCATTTTTGCGACCGCTTGCCCGAAGTCGGGGTTCCTTAAAATCAAAGCGGCCGCCTCGCAACTTCGGCCGTAGTCGTACGTTGTGCGATTCACTGCGTAGGAGTTCACAACATGCCGATAACAACCCGGAAGCAAAAGAGCGACTTTGCCAATGACAAACCCATCCCCGAGGAGGATGCTGCCGTACTCGAGAGCATCGCCGGCCACGAGGATAGACACGGTGCGGGACCGGGCGTTTTGGGGTCCCACGACATCGAACAGCCGATCGGCGCGCAGCCTCGAAGCGAGATCACGGGCCGTCACGACGAGGGAGCCGGCGCAAATGAAACGGTCGACGGGTTGAGCGAGACCGAAGAGATGACCCGCAGCTTCGCGGAAGACATCCCCACGGGATTAAGCGAAGGAGATGATGAAGACGTTCCGGTTTTTGAGCGAGGGCGGACCAGAACGGATCTTTGAACCAACGACAATGCTTCGCCCGCCGGCTCGGTGGCGTGGCCCTTAGAAGCGCCTCAGACTGGCTCACCCAAAAAACGCACCGCCGATCCCTCCCCACGCCGGCATGGAATTTATACAAACCCAGGAACGACATCAGGCGGCGGCGCTCAGCAGATTAGCAGATCCGAGGGGGAACAACCCGCCACGGTGATGGTTCGGTGGCATCAAAAAGTGATTGGGAACGATGGGTAAGAAGCCCAAACAGCCCTCAGAAGCCACGGCGGATCGTGAACAGGCGATCGAAGCGCTCTACTTTGCGCGCAAGTGCGGCCTCACCAAGGAGGAGGCACTCAAGATGCTCAGGGAAGCCCAAATCAGGATCGATGATGGACCCAAAAGGAGCTCCGGCAACCGAACTTAGAAGCGATCGTCGATCGCTCGTCTCAGCCAGCGGCGGCGCATGATCTTCTTCACCTCCGACACGCATTTCAACGATCCCCGTATTCTGCGGCTTGCCCCCCGCCCCTTCAGTTCATTGGCGGGGCATGACCAAGCACTGATTGAACTTTGGAACGAGACTGTTGCTCCAAGCGACGAGGTTTGGCACCTCGGCGACTTCGCCAAGGGATCTGCCGAGACAGTGTCTTCGCTGCTGTCCCGTCTCCACGGCACCAAGCACCTGATCATCGGCAACAACGACGGCGTGGTAACGCTCGGCGCTTCGGCTTGGGCTAGCGTGCAACACTACAAGGAGCTAACTGTCGAGGGCAGTTTCCTGGTTCTTTGCCACTACCCGTTCCGCACCTGGAACCAGATCGGCAAGAATTCAATAAACCTGCACGGCCATTCTCATGGCCGGCTGAAGCCAATGACGCGCCAGCACGATGTCGGGGTCGACGCCTGGGATTTTCGCCCAGTGACTTTTGCTGCCATTCAGGCCAGGCGCCGCGGAGGTTAGCGCAACAGAGGGCCGAGCGATCGACGTCTTCACGTCGTGATGTTAGCCGCAAAGAGAAGCCCAGAATCCTGCCCCTGGGAATGCAGCCTTGCCTGGAACGCACCGGAAGTAGAGCGCCCACCCGTCTGCGTGACAACTTTGGGGCCGAACCCCGTCGTCACCACGGCGGAGCGCTGGCGCGCCAGTCGTTCATCTCGGAACGAGCTTCAATCGCCGTCCTTGGCGACCTCAGTGCCACATTCTCTCTCTAAGCCACTTGAGAAACCTGTTCCCTCCGAGCGACCGGCGGACTCTAGCGGCAGCCCACTGCCCTCTGAACATGGTTCCGACATGGCAACTGCAGACGATGCCATGCAATTCCCCGTCAGACAGTTCGAAGAAGCGCTTTGCTTCCCCATAGGTGTCATCCTTCAGGCCTAACGCACGCAGTAGCGGGTCCTCGAAGGCCACTGTAATCGGCGAGCCCTCGCCGCGCGCCGCGTCGCGAGCTTCCCGCTTCAGATACTCAGTGCCGATAAGCGCTCTCAGGCGTCGCTCGGGATGTTGTTCCAGCAACTCAGCCCAGCGCTCGATGCGCTGTTGGCGGGTCATGATCGGGTATGTCGACAGGGGTTCTACATCTGCAATTGTCTGCAGTTGGCTGATAGTTTGGTGTTCCATCGTCGGCTCCTTTTGATCGAAGTCCCTTCCCCACAAAAATTATCGCGCGCCGACGCGCTGACAAGAGCTGGCAAGACGGCCTTACCCGACAATGGATTGCGAAATGACGAAACAGCGCATTGCTCCGCCGGCGCGCGAAACGATATCTCACTCCTAATCAGACCGAAGACGTTCCGAACGAACAGTTCGCCACCCGCCTACGGCAACTGTTAAATTAGTAACGTCTTATGGAACTTTGGGGCTGGCGTTTCATTCATCGGCATGGAGGCCAATGTGATCCAAGGTACCGGGACCGGAGCGAACGTGTCGCTGCGCTACTCACTGGTTCTGCCGATATACAACGAAGAACAAGTGCTGCCTCGCCTGGTCGAGCGCATCAGGTTGCTAATCCACCAGCTGGACGGTGAGACCGAGGCTATTTTCGTTGATGACGGAAGCCGCGACGGTAGCGTCAGATACCTTCGGTGCGTGGTTGCCGCCGAGCCTCGTTTTCGGCTGATCGAGCTTTCGCGCAATTTTGGGCATCAGATAGCAATTACAGCCGGTATGGACGCCGCCCAGGGGGATGCTGTCATCGTCATGGATGCCGACCTCCAAGACCCACCCGAGGTGGTCCTCGATCTGGTGGCGAAGTGGAAGGAAGGTTTCGAGATTGTCTATGCCCGGCGCGTTAAACGCGAAGGCGAATCCTTGTTCAAGCGCTTCACGGCAAGTCTCTTTTATCGCTTACTGGAAAAGATGACGACCGTCGACATTCCGCGCGACGTTGGAGATTTCCGGTTGGTCGGCCCCAAAGCGCTGAGAACTTTCAGACAGATGCCCGAACAGGATCGCTTCGTCAGGGGCATGTTTGGCTGGATGGGATTCAAGCAGGCGGCGGTGCCGTTCGAACGTCCAGCACGAGCCCTTGGCCAGACCAAATATCCATTCTGGAAGATGGTGCATCTTGCTGCTCACGCCATCGTCAGCTTCTCGGAACGGCCGCTGCGCCTGGCGCTCTGGGGTGGCTTGGCCATTTCTGCGCTGGCCGTCGCCTTTGGTGCGTTTGCAATTTATGCCTGGGCTTTTGAAACCGGCGTAGTTGCCGGCTGGACCTCGACCGTGATGATTGTATCGCTCCTGTGCGGCATCAACCTTTTCATGACCGGCGTAGTCGGGATGTATGTCGGAAGCATCCACGCCGAAGTGAAACGGCGCCCGCTTTACGTGATCGATCGCCTCACCGGCTTCGACCGGGCGATGCCTGCCGTTCCCGTCAAGAACCGACGATCGTCTCGAAAATCCCGGATTGGAGTGCCGGCCAATGTCCGAACTCTTCGACAGTTATAGATCGATCTATGACGAGACAGTCCAGGGATCGATCCAATTTTCAGGGCTTAAGCACGACTTCTTTCTTAAGGCCAAGGCCGAGTTTCTGCGACGCGTTGTGGTTGAACGAGGGCTGGGCTCTGATGGCTCTGGTGTGCGAGCGCTTGATGTCGGCTGCGGCGTAGGCGTTCTCCATCCATTTCTCAAAGGCGCCTTCGCGTCCCTGGACGGCTGCGACATCTCGCCGGACTCGATCCTGCGTGCCAGGGAGGAAAATCCTGGCGTCATGTACAAGGTCTGCTCCAGCCTGACCCTGCCATACGACAAGGGCGTCTTCGATCTGGCCTTCGCCAGCTGCGTCGTCCATCATGTACCGCCAGCTTCCTGGCTTGAGTTCGTACGCGAGATGCGGCGCGTCCTTCGCCCGGGCGGTGTCGCCTGCATCATCGAGCATAATCCCTATAACCCGCTGACGCGTCTGGCTGTGTTCCGGTGTCCCTTCGACCGAGATGCCGTGCTGCTCAGCGCAGCCAAAACAGCGTCACTCTTGCAGATGACAGGCTTCACGAACATCCGGTCCGAGCACTTCCTGCTGCTGCCGTCAGGCAGACCGTTTGCCCGAAACGTCGAGCGCATGCTCGCCCGCCTGCCGTTGGGAGCACAGTATGTGTCTAGTGCGCGTGCCTGAGCACCTGCCTCCCGGCGACGCGCTCACGCTGCTGGCACGATTCGGCATGGTCGGCATCTCTGCCACAATTCTGTATGCCGCTTTGGTTGCCGCTTTTTCCAAATCGCAACTGCTCGGTTTCACGCCCGTCCAGGC
>NZ_RZPB01000042.1:0-17381 GCF_003998535.1 Mesorhizobium sp. M7A.F.Ca.AU.002.02.1.1
CAAGGTGCGCGTCGCCATGAGCAACGCCTTCGCCATGGGCGGTACGAACGCAGTTCTGGCATTCAGGCAGGTGTAGAAGCCATGCAAGACGCCTCATTCGAGGTCACCTGTCGTATCTAGCTGCTTGAGGGGCGGGGCATTGTGATACAGGGAGGGCTGTGGGGTCCCTCCTTCTCGGCCTCGACGATGTGGGAGGAGCCTGTGCGGCGAAACGGGCTAGACGCCCCCAGGCCCAGAACTTGGGCGAAACCAACTCCCACCAAAGCACAGCCGCTTTAGTAGCCGAACAATGAAGCCTCGCTCGACGAGCCGCCGCCTCTACTGTCAGCGGCATCACGCGGTTGAAGCGAACAGCGCAGCGGCTACTGTTTCCCGCACAACTCGGACGGCAATTGGGACAAGTCCGCACATGTCGTCACGTAAGCTGAACGCCGCAGGTACAGCCAAATTGGGGGCGGGGCGTTTCTGCCGTTTTGATAGAATTCTATCAAACTGACAATTTTCCTTGCACGAATGCAAGGAGAGCTCGATTGACTCCCCTCCTTTCTTGTCAAGGATGGGTTTGCAGGCTGCGGTGCGGCAGAAGCCGGACAGAACGGCGACCGGTCGAGTAAAGGCCTGCGCAAACAAGCGCGCATATTGCGGGCGCCCGCACGGAGGAGAAGACGCTCGTCCTGGTGAAAGACAACGATGCTCAGGCGCCATTGCCATTTGCCGAGGGGGTCCGCGCGCCGGAAATTTCGAAGCAACAAAGGTGAGATCGAGAATGATGATGGCGAAATACAACACAGCTCACCGTCCAGTGCAGTTCTACCGGCGGGTGGCGGAGTGGGATGGGCTGCCAAATGGAACGTAAAAAGATCAGCAAGGAGATGCTTGGCGATAGTCAGGCGCTGCGCAAGCTGCGTGAGCACCTTGTCAAGGTGGCCAAGGCGAAGACTACGGTCCTGTTGCGAGGTGAATCCGGAACCGGCAAGGAGCTGGTTGCCAAAGCCATTCACGAGCTCTCGCCTCGCGCCAAGCAGCCCTTCATCAAGGTCAATTGCGCGGCGCTCACCGAGACGCTTCTGGAATCTGACTTGTTCGGTCATGAGAAGGGTGCCTTCACCGACGCGAGCAGTTTGCGCAAGGGGCGCTTTGAGGCTGCCGACAAAGGCACATTGTTTCTGGACGAGATTGGCGAAATATCAGGTTCGTTCCAGGCTAAGCTGCTGCGTGTCCTGCAGGAGCAGGAGTTTGAGCGCGTCGGCAGCAACCACACCATTAAAGTTGATGTTCGCGTGATTGCCGCAACGAACAGGGACTTGGAAACGGCAGTTCAACGCAAGGAGTTCCGGCAAGACCTCTATTATCGCATCAACGTCGTCACTTTACGCGTGCCGGCATTGCGCGAAAGGCGAGGTGATATTCCGCTCTTGGCCGCTCAGTTTCTCAAGAATTTCAATACTGAGAATGATCACACGCTGACCTTCGCTCCCGAAGCGATTGAGGTGCTAATGAACTGCGAATTTCCAGGTAACATCCGAGAGCTCGAAAACTGCGTTCAACGGACGGCAGTTCTGGCGACGGGTCCATCAATCCTCAGAACTGACTTTGCCTGTTACGCGGATCAGTGCTTGGCCGCGGCGCTGTGGAAGAACGGACAGCCGACGTCAGAGAAGTCGACTACGATCGAGCCTTCCGCCGCCTGTGCCGCCCCGCCCGTCGGCGACGGGCAAGCGCCGATAGGCCCTGCCACGACTCGTGGTAGGGTGCCCGATGCCGATACGGTCATTGCTGCCATGGAAAAGTGTGGCTGGGTGCAGGCAAAGGCGGCGCGCCTGCTCGGTTTGACCCCGCGCCAGATCGGCTACGTGCTGAGAAAACGCGGTATCGAGATCAAGCGTCTCTGAAACAACCCGCCGAGCAAGAGCTGGAGCAGGTCAAGCATTGGTGCTCTGGCGCCGAGCCCATCGGCCAGGCTTACGAAGTGGGTGTGAACAGCGCTGCCAAGATTCCGGCCGTGTGCTTTCTACCACCAGTCGTACTGGGGCTCTGCGACTGACAAACTAAAAAGGAGTAATCCTCTGGCGGGACCTGGTCGATACATTAGCTGATGGCTTACCGCTCGATATCACGCAATCTGAGATGGGCATGAAAGTGAGTTCGACCGCTGGACAGTTGCCGACTTCGTCAGGTATTGGCCCCTGCGACCGGTTGATCTCCGATATCCAAATTCTTGGAAGTTGGTCGAGACGAAACTGTCGCCCCGGCTCGTGACCGACCGCGCGCCCGGCAAGATCGAGTTACAAAGTTGCCGAGGCAGTTTGATGTGCGTTCCTGCATCACTGTACGGGACACGACCTGACGGGAGACTATGATGCGTAGCCAAAAAGAAAAGATGCTCGCAGGCGAGTTTTACAATGCGGCGGATCCGGAGATCCAAGCTGACCTGTTGGCAACCGGGGCTTGGCTCAAGCGGTACAATGATACGCTGGGGCAGACCACGGGGCATTGGCATGAGCTTTTGTCCGAGCGGCTGGGAGAGGTTGGGCGCGGAACGGTCATCCGTCCGCCCTTTTTTTGCGACTACGGATTCAATATCCGCATTGGAGCCAATGCCTACATCAACTTCAACTGCGTTATTCTTGACGTGGTAGAGGTCAAAATCGGGCAAGGAACGGCAATTGGGCCTGCTGTGCAGATTTATACCGCCGATCATCCACATGATGCCGAGCAGCGGCAGGCCGGCCTGCAGGTCGGGCGTCCTGTTCACATTGGCAGCCGTGTCTGGATCGGCGGTGGAGCAATCATTCTGCCTGGCGTCACGATTGGTGATAATGCAGTGGTAGGCGCTGGCTGCGTGGTCACACGAGATGTTCCCGCCGGGGCAAAGGTAGTGGGAATTCCTGCTCGCGTGGCCGACCCACATAAACAGGCATAATCAACCTCGTTGACCCTGGAGGTGCATGCGAACTGTCGAAACTGTGCCGAATTTTTGTCGAAGCCATTGAGCGCTGCATATGTTGTCGCGACTCGGGCGCTTCAGTTCTTTTGCCACGGGGGTCACAAGATCATGTGCGTAATGCCGCCGCAACGTGCTCACGTCCCGCAGCAGCGGACCCTTTCACATGGCCCAACGAATTCAGAGCCTACGTTGTGCTGCCACTAGCATTACTGCTCACGAATGTATTCCCAACTGAGTTTTCGCCCTTGGAGGCAAGCAGCGACTCACCAGCAATCGCCGGCCATTAATCCTGGCTAGCATCGACCCCGACGAGGCGAGCCGCGGCGTTGCGGATCGGCATGTCGATGACCGTGATTGCGCCTTCGGCAAGGAAACGACGTTCGTTTCTGGTCAGCGTAGCCGAATCGATCACCGCAAAATGTGGGCCAGTGGAGCGCTTCATCAGCTGTCTGGCATATGTGCGCAGCATCTGATCGTTGAAGCGGCAGCCCACGAAGAAAAAACCCCGGTTGACGCGCCGTTGCTTCACCGCGTCCGGGATCGGCGTCTGGATATCAATTTCGGTTAGGACTTCGACGTAATCGGAATCAGCCACGAGGAAGTTTGCCGCCGGCCTGACGCTGCCGTGCGGCGCATAGAGCACCGTCCTAGCCACTTGTTCGGCCTCGAGTTCTGTTCCTGACAAATCGTAAGTTCTCGTCCAGATGTTACCGATTCCGGTCGCGCGCGTCGTTCCTTGTATCTCGACAACGTCTGTTTGGCCGGCCTCTGCAAGGGCTGCTCGCATGGCGCCATCGTACCAGCTGTCGATGATGACAGACAGTTGAAGGGTTGCGAGCCAGGCGTGAAGAACGGTCGGCTCGGCGGGGGCTGCGAATATCTCCGCCATCCACGCTTGGAGAGTCCGACGATGTCGGCGCTGCTCGATAAACTGCGCGACCGACCACATATTGGTGCGAATCCTGGAAGGGGCAGGCGCCCGCTTGTTGAGGGCCGCGGCGACATCTTCAGGGGTGCAAGGTACAGGGGATTCCGGTGGGTTAAGCTGCAGAAGACCAGGACCGAGATAGGGGATCACTCGATCGGCCTTGAGAGCGCCGTTCAGCAGGTCAATCAGTTTTTTGGCAAAACTGCCCCGGACGACGACGAGATGGTCCCAGCTCAGCATCGTGTTCATACGCGTTTCCTCTCCGCCACTGAACCCACCGGCATCAGGCCCCGTCGGAAATCTTCATCGCCTCGACGGTGATCGGCAAACGCGTGTCGCGCGGAAGGTCGGGCAGCATGAGCCGCCAACCGTTCCTGAGCGTCACGGTCCCGCCCCATAAGTCAGCGTTCTCAATCTCGGTGATCGGCTCTTCGAGATCCTTCTTGGGGACATAAGCCGACAAGCCAGTAGCGGTCCTGCGAATCATTACTTTCATCCGGCTGTTCCCCCGTTGGAAATGCCTTCAGCTCCGCAGGGAACCTCGACTTTGTCGAGGCTAATGAGTTCGCGCGCTCGCATGCCGACGACCGTGCCACGATCGATCCATTCGACCGCATAGATGAAGAATTGCTGGAGAAAGGTTCCAATGTCGCGCACGTAGCCTTCGTCGCCCTTCCGCACGAGGTTTTCGCCGATCTCCTTGCCGGGATAGGTGCCGTCGTTTTTTATGTGGCGTATCGCACGGACCCGCTCACCCTGCATGAACCGTGGCGGTCTGCCGATTTCGACCTCCTGTTCGCGTCTGGACCACATGCTGTCCATTCCTTTCTCGAGGCTTTTGTTGTGGTCGCGGGTTGCAGGCGTCGTCGTGCGGCGAACCCGACCGTTTCGGTAGGAATCAAGCGGGAACGCAGGTTTTCGGTACCGGACAGACCGACACGCATTGCTGCGTATCGAAGGCCTCCTTGCATTCGGTGCACTTGTTTGGATCGATCACATAGGCGTCGCCCTTGAACTTGATCGCTTCCGAAGGACATTCGAACTCGCAGGCCCCGCATTGGGTACATTGGGATGCGATGATCTTTAAAGCCATTCTAACTCCTGGTTATCGGACGAGACGGCTCAGGCCGTCGCCGCTAGTGGTCTGATCCCAAACTCTGCCGCGTAAAGTGCGCTGACTGCGGTCTCGATGTAGTCATGGCCATAGGCGTCGGTTACGCGCAGTCCAACTCGCGAGAGTTGTTCCTTCGGGCGATTTCCGATCTTGGCGCATAGCACTATGTGTATGCCTTCGAGCGCTGCGATGACGCCCTCGAGGATGGCGTCTTCGCCCCCGCCTCCGAGGCAATACCGCTCGACCTTCCGATGCCCGACCAAGCTGATCCCTCTAGGCGAGACTTCATAAACCTGGAATTCCTTCGCGTGGCCGAAGTGTTCGTTGACCCGTCCACCTCCCTTAGTGGCCACCGCAACCAGAAGCGACTTTTCGGAGTCTGTTGCCTTGACCATACCGATGGCCTCGCTCCTCGCCGCCTCATGATCACGGCGCTCGTGTGCGACCACCTGCCGATAGGCCTGACGCTTGCCAGCATCGTAGGCGACATCGTCGGGAATACCGTCCAGCGTGAATTCCTGGCCACGATCTTCACCGAGCAGGCCGACAGCATCTGCCCGGCACTGCCGGCAGTGGCGCATCAACTTGGCGCCACCTTCAAGTCGATCCTGAAGAGCCATCATCTCCGTTGCCGTTGGGCCGCGCTGCCCGATGAGTCCGTAGTGGGTACCGTGCGCCGGGTCCGAAATCAGAGGCATCACGTTGTGCAGAAACGCGCCCCGCTCCCTGACCATTTTGTTCACCTCAAACAGGTGCTGGTCGTTCACTCCAGGAATCATCACCGAGTTGATTTTGGTGAGGATGCCGCGCGCGCTCAGCATCTCCAGGCCCAGCATCTGCCGCGCGTGCAAGATTCGAGCGGCTTCGATGCCGAAGTAGCGGCGATTTTCATAAAAGATCCATGGATAGATCTTCGCGCCGACTTCCGGGTCGACCATGTTGATGGTGATCGTCACGTGATCAACATTCATTTCGGCAAGCTCGGCGACATGGTCCGGCAGCACGAGCCCATTAGTGGAGACGCACAGCTTTATGTCGGGGATTTCCCTGATGACGCGGTCGAACGTTGCCTTCGTTTTCTCCCAATCGTAACAGGCATCCCCCGGCCCAGCGATGCCAAGAACCGAAAGCTGCGGAACTTTGTTGGCAACGGCGATGACCTTGCGTAGCGCTTGGTCGGGCGTCAACTTCTCAGACACAACACCAGGCCGGCTCTCGTTGGCGCAATCGTATTTGCGATTGCAATAGTTGCACTGGACATTGCAAGCCGGCGCGACCGCCACATGCATACGCGCGAAATAATGATGCGCTTCCTCCGAAAAGCAGGGGTGATCCTTGATCCTTTCCCAAATAGCCGGATCCTCTTCGCCCGGGCTGGTCGGCGACGAGCCGTAGGAAGACGATGCGCAGCCACCGGATTTCGCGGCTGCCAGAAGACCCTCGGATGTCGTGCTAGTCGGCCCCTCAATCGAAACTGTCGGTGAGGACATCAAACGGCTCCGTTGCTGGTAACGTCGCGGTTCAAGGTGCAAGAGCCATACCAACTGAAAAAAGCGGCTTCAGTTCACTATTCGGGTCGATATCGCATTGTGTCAGGCCGGCGCGACACAATTTTGTCCTGCTTGCGACAGTGCAAGTCCAAATCCGTTCAGAAGCACGAAGCACTCCTTGTCGCGCACAGGGCGCGCAAGACCACTGGCCTGACGATTGGCTCATCAGGCTCTTAGAAGTTCCTTCACCTCGATACTATGCCGGCGTATCGCCTAGCCGACTTGTCGCAGCTTGAGGCCGAGAATTCGAGCCGCATTAGCCTGAACCCAGCCGGCCTTCTCCATTGTGTCGATCAGCCGTCACGCTTCGTCCGCCGCGGTCCCAGCCCCCGTCCGGCCGTATCGTTAGAATCGCAAGTGGCCATCTCGTGTTCAGGCGGGCGCCGATGCGCCGAACCGGCATCGTGCTGGCCCGTGAGAGCTCGTCGATGACATTGCCACGTTCCGAAAGATTGGTTCCTTCCAGAGGAGAACGCCAAGCACGCAGTTCTCCGGCTCGCGGACGTTGCCGGGGAAATAGCATTGCGAGATCAGCTCAACTGCCGACGGCGCAAAGCCATGGTTCTCCATATTTCAAGGGTAAGCGCTGTGTCCTTCCAGGAGGACCCGCGATCTGTGGGCCTGCCGATTCTGAGGTGGATCGGAGATCGGCTTGTGTCTGAACTTGAACTTACGATTGACCCTGAGCGGCAGCCTCGGCGTTTTCGAGGGTGATCAACGGCGCTGTTGGTCGGCGGCATTGGTCGATGGACGACAAGGCACGGAGTCATCTCCGAGACCCTGGAGCCGACGCGGTGATCTCGGAGGTTGCCCGGCGCTACGGGCTGCGGCCGCGGCGGAACGCTCGCAAGCTTGCGACGTCGGCAGGACAGGCCACTCCCGCCTAGTGGTTTCGGTGGCGCCACCGGAACGACCCGTTGGGCCTACATCCTTGCACCAGAGCTCAAGGCCACGGCCTGAGAATCGGCCGCCGCTCCCCCTACTTGGTTCCTCAGCCGACAGCGCTAAGAAGGAGAGCAACTTCCGTCGGCGCGAGGATCATTGCGTCGTGGCCAGTGGCGAGTTCCTGCCACGCCCAGCCATCCTGCTTCGCGACCCATTCTCGCGCTCCCGCCATCGGCGGGTGGAGTGGATTAGTGCAGACGACATAGGTTCGGGGTCTGCCGTTGCCGAGCGGGTGCTCGAGCTTAAGTCCGCTTTCGTAGGTGCCTGCCGGATGCGGTGTTATCCGGCGCCGCACCCAGTCCGTGAGCGAGTGTCCCTCGGGAGTGCCGAATGCTGTTGGCGGCGGAGTCGGCATGAAGATACCCCGTCCTTCCTCCGCAACCAATTTTCGACGGGCGGCGACGATGTCGGGGGGCATGGTGCTGAATACACTTTGACCGCTCTCGACGATGGCGCCGTCGAGATAAACGAGATGGCTGATATGGTCGGGTATCCGGTCGGCGGCGCCGGTGATGCTGATGCCGCCTAGACTGTGACCGACAAGGATCACATCGCTCAGCTCTTCCGTTACAATGTGGTTGACGATGTCGGTCACGAATGTGTCGGGCGTGATGTCCTTGCACAGCAAACGTGCGCGTTCGCCGACACCTGTCTGGGTAGGCGTGGTCACGTGGCATCCCATCTTGCGAAGATTGGCGGCGACGTCCCGCCAACACCATCCGCCATGCCAGGCACCATGCACTAGCACATACGTCTTTATCATGGATTGTGCCGTTCCATTTGCTCACCGGCCGTTGTGGCTGCCATCCGGCACGATGGCCGGACATTGTCCAAAGGGGCTCGACCACGTTACCGGTGGTAAGTCCGGCACAGGCGCCCCGTGGCCTGAGGATACCCCTACCAAGTCGAGGAAACTTGAATTGCGAAACCCAATATTCACTAGCTCTTTGCAAGTGGATGGAGAGGCTCATGGTGTGCCGCAGTTGCTCGCTGCCGGCATGCTCTTGGCACCGGCTGATCATCCGAACTTGAACAGGACACCAAAGCCGCCGCGCGGATAGTTCCACTCGATGTCGCCGCCTTTCTCGCACAATATCCGGCAGGTGCCGCATTCCATGCAGCCGTCGGCGGTGATCTCGACTTGACCCTTGTCATTCAACTCATAGCATTTCGCCGGACAGACGTAGGTCAACGCAAGCAAGTTCGCGCTTGGCTTGTCGTGCGGTCGCACTATGATATGGGGGCGGCCGGAATCGACCAGATAGCGGTTCTGGTAAAGTTTGTCCTCGACACGAACCTTCGTCACTGCGATCGTCATCTTGTACCCTCTTCAGCGCCATGCCAATGCCAGGCGGACCGCGTCGCTGACCAACCCCCAGCGCGAGCGCGCGTTGATGAAGGCGGCCGTGGTGTTCTTTTCCTTCTCGATCTTCGGCGTGCCGTCGACACGCATGAAGGTCTGAGCGGCATGCGACATCAACCGCGGATAGCTGTCAAAAAAGTTGCTGGAATTGGTGTGGAGTAAGGCTGGCATGTCCTTGTATTTCTTAAGATCCTTGATCACAAAGGAGTCATCCAGCATCGTCTTGTAGAGCGCAAGGTTCGCTTTGGTCATAGGACCGTTGCGGCTTTTGACTTTGATGATCGCCTCAGCCGCGACACGACCCGAGGTCATGGCAAGGTTCGAACCCTCACGGTGAATGGCATTGTTCAGTTGCGCTGCGTCGCCGACGATGACCCAACCGTCGCCGAATAGCTGCGGAATGGCCCTGTAACCACCTTCGGGGATAAGATGGGCGGCATATTCTTTCACCTCCGAGCCAGCGATCAGCGGCCGGATCGAAGGATGGTTTTTCATCGCATCCAGGAGGGCGGACGGGCTCTCCATCGTCGCGGCGAAATCCGAGACCAGGCAGCCGATGCCGAGTGAAATCGACTCCTTATTGGTGTAAAGGAAGCCGAGCCCGGCCATGCTGCGAGAGATCGTGCCCACGGCCTCGATTACGCAGCCTTCATCGCCCTTCACCCCGAACCGCTGGCCAATGACCTCTTCGGGCAAGAAATGCATTTCCTTGACGGCAATCGCCACGGTCTCCGGCTTCGGCATCTCGCGCAGGCCTGCGCGAGTGCCAAGCAATCCCGACACCCCTTCTGCGAGAACGACCACATTCGCGAAGACCACTCCGCCAGCCCGGTCTGTGCGGACGCCGATCACCTTGCCATTGCCATCACGGACGAGTTCCGTCGCGGTCGTCTCACACAGGACCGTCGCGCCAGCCTCGCGCACCTTGCGGGAAAACCATTTGTCGAACTGGGCGCGGATGATCGTGTAGCGGTTGGGTTTCGCCTCATTGAAGTCGTCCGACCGGTAATGAATTCCGGTGTGAGACGTGTCGTCCATCACCCAAAGTCGCTGTTCGACCAGGTGCCGCTCGAGGGGCGCATCATCCCGGAAGTCCGGGATGATCTTCTCCAGCATGTTCGCGTACATTATGGCACCCTGGACGTTCTTAGAGCCCGGATATTCCCCGCGCTCCAACTGCAGGACCTTCAGCCCCTGGCTTGCCAAAGTGTAAGCAGCTGCGTTTCCAGACATGCCGGCTCCGACCACAATGGCATCGAATTGTTCAATCATGTCCTCTCCCTCAACTCGCAAGCTTGTCTCGACTGTGCGGCGACAGCCGCCGGGTGAAGGCTTCCGTCAGTGCGGGCAGGAAGCGGATTGCATCCGTGACGATCCCGAGGTGGGCGAACTCGAAAATCGGCGCGTTCGGATCGGTGTTGATCGCGACGATGAGATCGGCCCCCTCGACCCCAACTCGGTGCTGGATGGCGCCGGAAATTCCGGCCGCGATGTAAAGCTTCGGTCGAATGGTCTTGCCAGTTTGTCCAATCTGTCGATCAGCCGGCATCCAGCCCTTCTGGACCAAGGGGCGCGAACAGCCATGCTCGGCGCCGATCGCTCGGGCAAGATTCTTCACAAGCTGAAGGTTCTCCGCCGCTCCGAGACCGAGGCCTCCCGCAACCACGACATCCGCATAGGCAAGATTTGCCATTGCCGACTGGTTATCCGGTAGGAAGCCGAGGACTTTGGTGACGATATCGTCCTCAACGAGCGACAGCTTGTGCCGCATGACACGCCCGACCGGCTTATCCACCCGTTGCGGCATAGGCATGACCCTTGGTCGCACCGTCGCCATTTGCGGCCGGTAATTTAGTGTATAGATCGTACACAACAATGAGCCACCAAAAGTCGGACGGGTCGCGGCGAGTGAACCGTCGGAATCTACATCAAGTTCGGTGCAGTCGGCCGTGAGCCCCGTCTGCAGGGTCGTCGCTACCGAGCCTGCAAGATCCCTGCCCAGTGTGGTCGCGCCGAGAAGGAGGATTTCGGGTTTATGGGTATTGACCAGATCCGTGAGCGCCTTGGCGAACGGCTCGTTCCGGTAGTCGGCGAGCGGCGGCGCATCGACGATGTAGACAAGATCCGCCCCGTAAGCGAAGGCCTCGGCAACAGCGTCCTCGACCATCTCGCCCGGCGGTCCCAGCACGACGCCCGCGAGCTGGACTTCAAGCTTGTCGGCTAATTTGCGGCCTTCGCCCAGCAGTTCGAATGATACAGGATGCACATTGCCGCGTTCGAGCTCGAGGAAGACCCACACGTGCCGGTAGTCTTTGAAACGGTCGGGAAGTTCTTTCTTTACACCGGCACGGCCGGGGGCAATGCGAGGGGTAGTTTGGCTTGCGGTCGACATTTTCTGCTCCTGGCCGTCACGTGCCGCTGTTGAAGGCCAGCTCATGTTCCAGCGCCGGCCGGCGGGTTAAGATATCGGCGATGAGTTCATCGGCTATGTCCTGCAAGCCCCTTTCCGCGGTGTCGATCTGCGCCGCCCTTTCTGCCCGTGCGGTGGGGGCGAAAACACGCTTGACGACTGTAGGCGAGCCACGCAGACCGCACCGGGTGAGATCGTCAATGCCGGCGTCGGCTGCAGTCCACTTCACGACTTGGCTGCGCGCCGCGCACAGAGCCTGCTGGAGCGAGCCCCGGCGGATTTCGTTGGTGTCTTCCAGCATGGTAATGAGGCAAGGGAGTCTGCTCTTCAGCAACTGGGTGCCGCCTTCGGCGCGACGAGCGACTTCGATCTCTCGCGTATCGAGATCGATGGAGGCAATCTTCGCGACATAGGTAAGTTGCGATAAATCTAGGCGCTTGGCTATGCCCGGTCCGACCTGGGCGGTATCGCCGTCAATCGTCTGCTTGCCGGTGAAGACGATGTCCGGCCTGCCGAAAGTCTCCCCAATTTTTGCGATTGCTTGCGAAAGAGCAAAGGAAGTCGCCAGCGTATCGGATCCGGCAAAATAGCGGTCCGTCAAGAGAACTGCTCGGTCAGCACCGTAACCGAGCGCCTTTCGCAGCGAGTCCTCCGCCATGGGCGGACCCATTGTGAGCACAGTAACCTCGCCACCATGAACGTCGCGCAGTTTGAGCGCTTCTTCGAGGGCGAACAGGTCGTAAGGATTGATGATGGTCGGAACACCCTGACGCATGATCGTGTTCGTCACCGGGTGCACGCGGATCTGTGCCGAATCCGGCACCTGCTTGATGCAGACTACGATATGCATTGGCGGTTTCTCTAAGCTCCCAGTCCGGATTCGTGCTTGGCGGTTCACCTCATTGCCTGCATCGTTCATGCCAAGTCGTCTTCCTGCCTCTATTCCAGAAGGTGGCTTCGTTTGCTTCCGAGGAGGCGTCATGAGGACTGGATTTGTCGACTTCTCGACATTGTCGCGTCGCAGCCGTGTCGGGCTCATTACTTTCCGAACCGCTTCAGTGCAGAGTCGAGCGGGACGAAGGCGCGGCCAGGTGCGGGACATATGTTTGGATCGTGGTCCCTTAGCACCTTGAACACACGTTGCGTGAGCGGCGAGGAAGTCGCGAAATCTTCGTAGGCGCGTTCCAGCTTGGCGCGCACCCGCGCGGCGATTACCTGGTTAGGCAGACCGGAGAAATCTTCTTCGGCAAGGTATTGGCCCACGCGCTTCATGATATGGAGCCGCGAGACATTCATCACTTTCGGGTCGTAGGAGACGTCAAGGCAGGCGAAGAAGTCCTCCGCGGCCGACAGGCCCTTCAGTCGCGCTAGGATATCGGTGCGATCGATCGGGCGGCTATCAGCGGAGCAGTTCATTGTATTCTCCCGGCGCGAAATTGTGGTGTCGATGCATTGGTGACATTGCTGACGGCGTGCCGACCTCTGGCACGGCGGCTGGGCAAGAGACTTGGCGATCTCAAGCTTTTCTGAAGTGGTGAAGGCGACCCCGAGTTTAACTGCTCTCCTTGCGCAGGGTCGTCACGTTGAGGAAGACCTCACGGCTCGTCGGCTATTGTGCCGCTCGGACCCGGGCCGGAATGAAGCTGTTCTGCACCTCGCCCGCACAGTCCAGCACTGGGAACGGCCCGTAGCTTCTCGGTGATCGCAGGCAGGACCTCAAGCACGCGGTCTACGTCATCTTCGCCGTTGTCACGCGACAAGGAGAAGCGGACTGCCCCACATGCCGCGTTCATAGCGATCAGAACATGGCTCGGTTCCAGTGAGCCAGAGGCACAGGCGGACCCGGCGGAACAGGCGATTCCCAGCCGGCTCAGGACAATTGGAATTGCATCGCCTTCGATACCTTCGAATCCAATGTTTGCAGTGTTTGGCAATCGCTCTTGCGGATCGCCGTTGATGGATGTGTTTGGGATGCGCTGGATGATCCCGTTCTCAAGGCGGTCGCGCAACCATTTTATTCGTTTTGTCTCGTCCATGAATTTCAAGGCGAGTTCGGCCGCCATGCCCAGTCCGACTATGCCGGGTGTGTTTTCAGTGCCTGCACGCCGGTCGCGCTCTTGGTGCCCACCCTTGATCATGGAGGAGAAGCGCACGCCACGTCTTACATAAAGCGCGCCTATCCCCTTTGGACCATGCAGCTTGTGGGCGGAGAGCGACAGCATGTCGATCGCGGTCGATTTCAGCTCAATCGGAAGCCTTCCGACCGCCTGCACTGCATCAGTGTGGAAAAGCGCGCCGACTTCCCTGGCTAGATCGGCAAGCTTAACCACGGGAAAGATCGTACCGGTCTCATTGTTCGCCCACATTATCGAGACGATTGCCACTTGTGGGGTGAGGGCGGTTCTGTAGGCGTCCAGGTCGAGCCGGCCGTAGTGATCGACTGGGATAATGTGCACCTTGACGCCGCGCGTCTTCTCAAGGTGCGCGCACAACTTCAGAACGGCCGGATGTTCAACCGCGGAAGTCACTATTTCCGTTCGGTCGGGCATCACCTCCAGCGCCGAAAGGATGGCTGTACTGTCGCTTTCAGTCCCGCCCGAGGTGAAGATGATCTCGTCCTCGAATCCCGCGCCGATGAGGGCTTGCAACTGTTGCCTCGCCTTTCTCACGGCTTCAGCAACCGATGCGCCATAGGCGTGCATGGACGAATGATTGCCAAATTGCTCCGTAAAGAAAGGCAACATCGCTCCAACGACTGCAGGATCAACCCGCGTCGTTGCGTTGTTGTCGAGATAGACAGGGTTCATGGGAGTGATCCTTCAACTGCTGAAATGATTCAAGGGTAGTCGGGCCATTGAACCTCTGGCGCATATCGTATCTGGTAAGGTGGGCGGCCGGGGGAGCGATGGCTTGGCTGACCGGTCGCTGTCGACATTGCCCTTTGGTGGCGGCATCCGCCGGGAATTCAGCTGTTTCGGGCAATTTTGTTTGCTTGCCCACGGCAACGATCGATGATCGCGATTTGGTGCATCACCGAACGCAATTGTTCCGGGCCGACAGTGCGTGTCGGCCGGTTCCAGAGCGCCGGCGGTTACCGGTTCGACGCAGTATTCCTTGGCGTCGCTATAGTCGAACATAGCCTGTTCCCTCGCAATCATTTGCAGGACTTGCCGCAGCCGCACGTCTCACGCGCATTGGGGTTATCGAAAACAAAGCCGGATGTTTCGAGCCCAGTGACGAAGTCCACGGTCATGCCGGCGGCATGGGGTTGGGAGCCTCTATCCATGAACACCTTGAGCCCATCTCGCTCGATGATCGCATCGCCCTCACGTGAGACGCTCTCCAGGCCCATTGAGTATTGGAAGCCGGCGCAGCCGCCGGCATGGACCATGATGCGAAATCCTTCCGCCGGCTCGCTGGCGCGGTAAAGAGCGGCCTTGATGGCGGCAACAGCGTTGTCGGTGAGCGTAATCATGGCTCGATTTCTCCTCGGTCCGGCGTTTTCGTGGATCATCTCGCATGGACCGTGCCAAAGGGAAGACGTGTCAAAAACCGTAGGACATCCCGACGTCTCTTATGCTCGATTGCTGGGGAGACGTCCGACAACCGACACTTACTGTCGGGTTTGTCGCGTCCGCGTCACAGGAAGGGCGCCTGAGTTCGCGATGCACTCACGCGTAAAGCAATGAACAGAGCCAAAGATGTTCAGAGCTTGCCGCGGAGCAACTGGCACGATTTTTGTGAAGCCTTCGTTGCGGCGGCAAAATTGCCGGCCGATTCACCTTTGGGTTGCCCTCGCAATCGAAGAACGAAGGAAAGCAATATGATCCATCAGACCCGCCTTGGTGGGAAAGCAGCACCGCCGGTGGTACCCGAATGCTCGATCGGCCGATTGGCGCCGACCACCCAACAATCGCTCGCTACCGGCGATTGGCCGCTGACCGCCCGGAGACAGGATTCGACTGGCATGTGCCTGACGATCGATCGCGTCCGCCGTGCACATCCCTGAGGCCCGTTTTTCGATCGATCGTCAAAAGAAGAACGGGGCAGGGGTAAAAACATGGATCAGCGCAAGAAGCGGTCGCCCAACGAAATCCGGCGTGCGTGGGAAGTCTGTCCGAACATTCCCGCGCGTGATTTCGCCGCCCAATTGGCCATTTCGGAAGCGGAACTGGTCGCGGCCCATTGCGGTTTCGGCGCGGCACGCATCGACCCGCGCGTCAATCACCTTCTGACGGGCCTCGAATTCGTGGGCGAAGTGACGGCGCTGACCCGCAATCAAGGTGCCGTGCACGAAAAGATTGGCGTCTTCAACAGAGTGATAACCGGCAACAATCACGCCATGGTCCTTGGTGACGAATTCGACCTTCGCGTCTTCCCGCAGGCTTGGAGGTATGGTTTCGCTGTTGAAAGGCGCCATCGCGGCGGAATCCAGCGCAGTTTGCAATTCTTCGACGCCGCCGGCGCAGCAGTGCATAAGGTGCATCTCAGGCCGGTCTCCAACCTTCATGCCTATCGAAAGCTGGTGGCCGAGCTCGTATCCGCCAACCAGGAGCCGACCATGTCGCTTAAGGCGAGAGTAGCCGACCTGGGCGCGAGGACTGCGGACTGGGCCGGCACGGTGGACGACCTACGCGAGTACTGGAGCCGGCTGACTGACGTCAACCTTCTAAAGACGCTCAAGCTCAGCCGCTGCCAGGCTTTGCGCATGGTCGGCCAGGATTACGCTTGGCTGCTCGACAATGCCGCAGTTGGCGCCGTGCTCCAGCGTGCGGCCGAAGACGAATTGCCGATCATGTGCTTCGTCGGCAACCGAGGTTCTATCCAGACCCATTCCGGCTTAATCAAGTCGGTCAAGCAGATCGGGCCGTGCATCCATGTGCTGGACGAAACGTTCCGGCTGCATCTCAGGACCCACCAAATCCGTGAGGTTTGGGCCGTGCGCAAGCCGACCAATGACAGTCACGTCACCTCGCTCGAAGCATATGGGTCCGACGGCAAGATCATCATCCAGTTGTTCGGTGCGCGCAAGGAAGGCGAACGCGAGCGCGACGACTGGCGGGTTCTGGCGGAAAACCTGCCTCGTTTCCCCGACAGCTACATGAGAAAAGACCGATCGTCGTCGGTGGGACGCCGGCGCCCATCTGCCTCCGCAGCCAGTAGCCGGGCATTGAAGCCGAGACCGGGGACACGATGACGCAATAAGCGCGCTGTATTATCGCAACGCGATGAGCAGGAAGCAATTTGGCGCTGCCCCATCGACCGCATGGTTACGACGAAGCCGCGGCCTTTGGGCCGAGCTCAGAGGTGACAATAGCGTGAACGCCGCCGACCGTCACTCCCCACCAGGCGGTCAGGTTTTGCGGTTCGGGCCGAGCAAAAATACTGTCAAGACAGCGAGGAACGTGGCAACCGCGCTGTAGACAAAGACACTGGCAATACCCGTGTGATCCACCAATAGGCCACCGCAAGTTGTGCCGGCTGCGATGGCCACTTGGAAGGTTATGACCATCAGTACACCAGCGCTCTCGGCCTGTTTCGGAGCGGCGCGTAGCACCATCCATGTCTGCAATCCGACCGGGACCGCGCCAAAAGCAAAGCCCCATACGGCAACTGCAATTGCCGAGGTCAAGGCCGATGCTCTCATGGTCAGGAGCGAGACAGCGGCTACGGCAATGAGCAGGGGCGGCAGGGCCGCGACCGCCTTGAGACTGTGTTTGGTGAGGAATGCGCCGGCTAAATTGCCGAAGACGCCGGCCGTGCCAAAAGCAAGGAACACGAGCGGGATTGACTTCTTGTCGAGCGCAGGAACGCTCTCGAGAAAGGCGCGGATGTAGGCGAAGCTGGCAAAATGGCCGGAAGCGACCAATAGCACGACTAGCACCGCAACCTTCATCGCCGGATTCTTCGCGACATCCAGCGGACTGCGGAATCTGCGCACTTCGATCGGAGGCAGTGGCGGAATGGTTACGAGTTGCACGAGCAGCGCAACGGCACTCACGATTGCGGCGACCTTGAACGAGGCTCGCCATCCCCAAATGTCACCGACATAAGCGCCGATTGGAGCCGCGCAGACGGAGGCGACAGACACGCCGGCGAGGATGACCGACATGGCGCGCGGCAT
>NZ_RZPB01000430.1:0-5395 GCF_003998535.1 Mesorhizobium sp. M7A.F.Ca.AU.002.02.1.1
TGTGACCACCATGCGCGTGTTCATGTGCACGGCCGGAACGTTGGGATTCCATGGGTGCGCGATCAGCGAAATGCCGGATGCCCAGAAGCGCGGGTCTTCCTCGGCACCGGGCATCTGCTTCCTGAATTCGGGTGAGAACTCGCCATGGACGGTCGATGTGTGGACGCCGACCTTTTCGAAGACGCGACCGTGCATCATCGACATGGTGCCGCCGCCGCCGCGCCCCTCGTCACGTTCCCATGGCGTCTTTTCGAAGCGGCCGGGCGACCACGAGGCCAGCGGCCCGCCAAGATCCTGCTCGATCTGCTCGAAGGTGGCGCAGATGCGTTCGCGCAGCGCCTCGAACCAGAGGCGCGCCTTCATCTTCTTCTGTTCGATGTCGGCGGGCAGGCCCGCCGGTATTTCTGGTCGTTCCAAATGCCGTCTCCGGTTGGGGCGGCGAGTCCCACAAATGACTCGTCTTTTGCCGGCGCGATCCCTAATCTCTTAGGGGACAGGGTCAAGTGTCATTACGGTGCAAGGAGTTGTTTCGTGCGCACCCCGGCAAGACCGCCGCTGGATGGCCTAAAGAAAAGGCTCGACCAAAGCCGTGCCGAGCGCGTGCGTATGCCGCGCGACGGTTTCCTGCGCGAGACCTTCGTGCTGCCACGCTCCGATGCCCGGCTCAAGGCCAAGGAATGGTTCGAGCGCTTTCCCAAGCAGGCCTACTGGACCGAGATCGAAAGCTGGTTCGAGCGGCCGGGCGACCTGATCGAGTTCACCATCAGGCGGTTGCCTGCGGCCGACTAGGATTTCGTCGCCCCGTTTACGGGGAGAGGGTGCCGGCAGGCAGGTTGAGGAGCGGCACGAACCTCTCAATGCTGGCGCCGCCCCTCATCTGCCTTCACTGCGTTCAGGCACCTTCTCCCCGTGAACGGGGAGAAGGAAGAGCGACCAGCCTCCTTGCCCCCGTTCCCTCGCGTGCCAGCCGGTCACCCTTGTTGCGCAGCGGGCATTTGTCGATCGACATGCAGCCGCAGCCGATGCAGTCGGTCAGCCCTTCGCGCAGTTTCTTCAACTGGGCGATCTTGTGATCGAGCCCGTCGCGCCAGGCGGTCGACAAAAGGTTCCAGTCGTCGCGCGTCGGCGTGCGGCTTTCGGGCAGTGATTCAAGTGCGGCACCGATTTCGGCCAGCGAGATGCCGACCTCCTGTGCGACCTTGATGATCGCCACGCGCCGCAGCACGTCGCGGCCGTAGCGGCGCTGGTTGCCCGACGTGCGGTGGCTGCGGATCAAGCCGCGGGCCTCGTAGAAATGCAGCGCCGACACCGCCACCCCGCTGCGCATGGCCACCTGGCCAACCGTTAATTCCGTTACAGGCGCCATGTCTGATTTTCCGTCCCGATTTTTCTGCTTGACCTCAAGTTAAGTTGAGCTTGTAGCGAAGAAACCCTGGATGTGCAAACGAAGGAGAAGGCGATGTGCGCCTGGGTCGAGATGTCGGGAGACGGAGTGCCGTTATCCGAGTTGCCGGATGGCTTCGCCCACCACCATGGCGACGGAGAGCGCCACGTTGATGCTGCGCGCCGTACCCTGCATGGGGATGGTCAGGCGCGCATTCGCCGCCTGATGGACAGGATCCGGCACGCCTGCGGATTCGCGGCCGAACAGGAGGACGTCACCGTCCGCGAAGCTGAAGCTGGTGTAGGCCGTCGTGGCTTTGGTCGACAGCAGCACCAGCCGGTGCGAACCAGCCTTGCGCCATTCCTCGAAGGCGTGCCAGTCGACATGCCGGGTCAGGGCAGCCATTTCGAGGTAGTCCATGCCGGCTCGCTTGAGCGACTTGTCGGAGAGCGGAAATCCGGCCGGTTCGATGATGTCGACGCCAAGTCCGAGGCACGCGGCGAAGCGCAGGATTGTTCCGGTGTTGCCGGCAATGTCAGGCTGGTAGAGCGCGATGCGGAGACGACGGTTCATTTCCGCGTCCTTCTAATAAGTGGCGGATCGGCCACAGCGGCTTGGCGGTTTTGGAAATTGCTGGACCTGCGGGTGGCCATTTTCTGCGAAGTCGGGTATACAACCAGCATTGTCAACCCGAACCGATGGAGGGGTAATTCATGATGACCATGCACATCCAGCGCCCCTCTCGTGGGCTTACCTGCCTGCCGGCGGTTTCGGTACGACGATTCTCCTGACTCTCTAAGACTTGATCGCACCGATTCCCGCCGAAACGATTTTTCGGCTTCCGAAGGAATCCTGCGATGTTTTTCAAAAAGTCAAAAGGGCTGAACGCCCCAACTGAAGCTGTCCGGACCGACACTCGTCATGTCCGGACCGATGCAATGCGTGTCTCCGGGCGAATGCCGGCGGACGATATTGCTTCGCCTTTTTATCTCGATTTTCACACGGAGGACGGACCGATGTTCGATCCCTACAGAATACCGGGCTCGAGGAGCCTGCATATCCACCGACTGCCGACCTGGGCGCTGCTGATCGGCGACACCTATTCGTCGGCGGTTCACGCCGAGGTTCGCCGCCGGCCGCATCGCGGCATGCTGCCGGATGTCGATTTTTCGCGCGCGGTTCCCGATCCCGGGCGGCCGTCGCTGGTGCGCCGGATCATCCGGCTGATCCGGCCTGGCCCGAAAAACCGGGCTGGCGGCACCGTGTCGTCAGGATCGTCTGGCGCAGCTGTCGGCGAAAAGCCCGCGAGCCCCTATATTGCGCGAAGCATTGCCGACGGTCCGGGTGATTCCGGACCGTCGGCACTCGACGCCATGGGTTCCGGGGACTTCGTACGCTCACGTGCCGCGTAAGCGGCAAACACATTTCACAGGCATGACCTATGTTGTTGTTTAGCTGGTTTGAAAAAAGGCTCGATCCGTTCCCCGCGGCGGAACCGGTCGAGCCGCCCAAGACGCTGGTTGCCTTCTGCGTGCATTATACGCGCGGCGCCTGGCCCTATATCCTTTTCGACGCAGTGCTGGTGACGGCCATCGCGATCGCGGAAGTGTGGATGTTCGGCTTCCTCGGCCGCATCGTCGACTGGCTGTCGGGGCAGAATCGCGAAACCTTCCTGCAGACGGAAGCCTGGAAGCTTGCCGGCATGGCCTTCATCGTGCTGTTCGCACTGCCGGGCACCGTATGGCTGCATTCGCTCCTCAACCAGCAAACGCTGATGGGCAACTATCCCATGCGCATCCGCTGGCAGGTGCACCGCTATCTGCTCAAGCAGTCGATGAGTTTCTACCAGGACGAGTTCGCCGGCCGCATCGCGACCAAGCTGATGCAGACGGCTCTCGCCGTGCGCGAATGCGTCATCAAGGTGATCGACGTCCTGAATTACGTTATCGTCTACTTCCTCGGCATGCTGCTCATCGTCGGCTCGGCCGACTGGCGGCTGGCCGCGCCGCTCGGCGTCTGGCTGGTCGGCTATATCCTTTTGCTGCGGTTTTTCATTCCCCGGCTGGGCAAGGTCGGCGAGGAACAGGCCAATGCGCGCTCGATCATGACGGGCCGGGTCGTCGACAGCTACTCAAACATCCAGACGGTCAAGCTGTTCAGCCATGCACGCCGCGAAGCGTCATTCGCCAAAGACGGTATGTCCGGCTTTCTCGAAACGGTCTACCGGTCGATGCGCCTGGTGACAGTGCTTTTCGGCTCGCTCTACATACTGAACGCGCTGCTCTTGTTCTCGGTGACCGCGATGGCGCTGTGGCTGTGGCTGGGGCAAGCAGTGACGATCGGCGCGGTCGCCGTGGTCATCGGCCTTGTGCTCAGGTTGTGGGGCATGTCGCAATGGATCATGTGGGAAATGTCGGGCCTGTTCGAGAACATCGGCACGGTGCAGGACGGTATCGCCTCGATCTCGCTGCCGCGCCTTGTCGAGGACCGGCCGGACGCGAAGGAGATCAGCGTTTCCAGGGGTGAGATCCGCTTCGAGGACATTCGCTTCCACTACGGCAAGCAGAAGGGTGTGATCGAGGGCCTGTCGCTGGCGGTGAAGCCGGGCGAGAAGGTCGGCATCGTCGGCCGTTCCGGCGCCGGCAAGTCCACGCTGGTCAACCTGTTGCTGCGCTTCTACGACCTCGAAGCCGGGCAGATATTGGTCGATGGCCAGGAAATCGCCGCTGTGAAGCAGGATTCGCTTCGTGCGCAGATCGGCATGGTCACGCAGGACACCTCGCTGCTGCATCGTTCGGTGCGCGAGAACATCCTTTATGGCCGGCCCGATGCAACCGACGAGATGCTTGTCGAGGCGGCGCGGCGCGCCGAGGCGCTGGACTTCATATCGGGGCTTTCGGATGCCAGCGGCCGCAAGGGCTTCGACGCCTATGTCGGTGACCGCGGCGTCAAATTGTCCGGTGGCCAGCGGCAACGCGTCGCCATTGCTCGCGTTATGTTGAAGGACGCACCTATACTTATCCTTGACGAAGCGACCTCGGCGCTTGATTCCGAAGCCGAGGCGGCGATCCAGGAGAATCTCTACAAGCTCATGCAAGGCAAGACCGTCATCGCCATCGCGCACCGGCTGTCGACCATCGCGGCGATGGACAGGCTGGTGGTGATGGACAAGGGCCGTGTCATCGAGGAAGGTTCGCACGAAGAACTCGTCGCCAAGGGCGGGCTCTACGCGCAGCTCTGGCAGCGCCAGTCGGGCGGGTTCCTGCTTGAGGACGGTCCCGCCAACGACGCACTTGCAAAGAGGCAAGCCGCAGAATGATGGCCGCCGCATGATGACAGCCGTCTATCGCTGGTTCGAGAACTGGGTCTATCCGTTCAGGGAGCCGGCGAATCTTCGGCCACCGATCAGTGTCGGCGGCTTTCTCTGGCACTATGTCGGCCAGGCGAAGTTCGCCTTCTTCGCCATGCTGGTCATCGGCGGCATCGCGCCGCTGGTCGAGGCCGGCCTGTTCTACTTCGTCGGGCGGCTGGTCGATATTCTCGACCAGCTTCCCGCCGAGCGCAGCTGGCACGCACTGTGGGCCGCCGCCGGCCCTGAACTGGTTTTCATGGCCGTGGTGGTGCTGGTCATCCGCACCGTCGTCGTCGGCCTGTCGGCGCTGGTCGACGAACAGACGATCACGCCGGGCTTCTACAATCTGGTGCGCTGGCAGGCGCACCGGCATGTCTCGCGCCAGTCCTACGCCTTTTTCCAGAACGATTTCGCCGGCCGCATCGCGACGAAGGTCTGGCAGGCGGGCCAGGCGACCGGCGACTTGATGGAAAGCTTCATCGAGGTCGTCTGGTTTATGATCGTCTACACGGTGACGACGCTGGCGCTGGTCGCAGGCCTCGATCTCAGGCTGGCGGTTCTGGTGGTGATCTGGATTTCCGCCTTCGGCTGGCTGGCCAAGCTCTATTTGCCGGCAATCCGCAAGCATGCCGAGGAAACAGCCGAGGCCGGCTCGATGA
>NZ_RZPB01000431.1:0-5384 GCF_003998535.1 Mesorhizobium sp. M7A.F.Ca.AU.002.02.1.1
GCACAGGCGATGCGCGACGCCATGGCCTATCTCAAGCTGGTGGTCGAGCCCGGCGGCTGCGTGGCGTTGGCGGCGCTGTCGTCGGGCGAGATCGAACTGTCCGGCAAATGCGTTGCCGTGGTGCTGTCCGGCGGCAATGTCGATTTCGGCACTTATGCCGGGATCATGGCCGCGGCTTGAGACGGGATGTCCAAAGGATCCGACATGGATCTGAGGCAGGTTTCGCCTTGGATCACTCCTCGCCCGCCTCCAAATCGTCGCCGGGCTGAACATGGTCATCTACCGCCCGCTCACGCGTTCTGAGCTGCCCGACGATACGGCATCCCTTGCCCGCACTCTCATCGGCAAGATCGTGGTGCGCGAACTGCCCGAAGGCATCGCCAGCGGCCGCATCGTCGAGACCGAGGCCTATGTGACCGGCGATGCCGCCGGGCACGGCTACCGGGGCCAGACGCCGCGCAACCGTTCGTTGTTTCTCGAGGCTGGGCACGCTTATGTCTATCTCGCCTACGGCATCTCCTACATGCTCAACGTCTCGAGCGAGATGCCAGGGGTCGGAACCGGCGTGCTCATCAGGGCGCTCGAGCCGCTCGAAGGCATTGCGCTCATGCGGCTCAATCGCGGCATCGAGCGCTTGCGCGACCTTGCGCGAGGACCGGGAAGGCTAGCCCAGGCACTGCGGATCGATCGTTCGCTCGACGGGCTCGATCTTTGCCGCAAAGGCCCGCTATGGCTGGCAACCGACGAGCATCAAGGCGGCGACATCGCCCAAGGCATCCGGATCGGCATTACAAAGGATGCCGATCGCCCGCTGCGGTTTTACGTCAAGGGGAGCGCCTTCGTCAGCGGCCCGAAATCGCTCAACGGTTAGTGGCAGTTATAAACCATGGAGATTGGCGAAAGCATTTCTCCCTTCGTCATCCACGGGCGGAGCAAGGAGCGAAGGCTGGTAGCAAGACTGGAGGTCGTGCGGCGTCTAATCCAGTGTCCGCCTGAATCGCACCAATGCTACGCCGGCAAACAAAGCCACGAACACCACCAGCCAGCCGATCTCCGTTGCCACGGCCGGCAGTTCGGCCCCCTTCAGCATCACCGCGCGGGTGATGCGTAGGAAATGCGTCAGCGGGAATATCTCGCCGAAGATTTGTGCCCAGTCCGGCATGCCGCGATACGGGAACATGAAGCCGGACAGCATGATCGACGGCAGGAAGAAGAAGAAGGTGAGTTGGAGCGCCTGCATCTGCGTGCGGGCGATGGTCGAAATCGTGTAGCCGAGCAGCACTAGCGCCAGCACGAAGATCAGCACGGCGGTCAGGAGCAGCGACATCGATCCGGTGAAGGGGATGGCGAACAGAAGTTTCGCCGCCGCCAGCACCACCACCACCTGCACGCCGCCGACCGCCAGATAGGGCAGCACCTTGCCCATCATGATCTCGAGCGGGCTGGACGGCATCGCCAGCAGGTTCTCCATCGTTCCGCGCTCGGTCTCGCGTGTCAGCGCGATCGAGGTCATCATCACCATGGTCATCTGCAGGATGACGCCCAGCAGGCCGGGCACGATGTTGTATTGCGAGATGCCTTCGGGATTGTAGCGCCGGTGTACGACGACATCGAGCTGACCCTTGGCGGCCTCGGCGGCGGCTTCCTGCGTGCCTTGCGCCCTCAGCAGCGCCTGGCTGGCGACTGTGCCGAGCGTCGAGATGGCGCCGCTGGCCACCGCCGGGTCGGTGGCGTCGGCCTCGATGAGTATCTGCGGGCTGTTGCCGCTCTCCACCCTCCTGGCGAAATCGGCCGGGATGGTGACGACGAAGGCAACGTCGCCGCGCGATATCAGGAACTCGGCCTCGGCGGCACTTTGCGCGACATGGTCGAAACGATAGTAACCGGTGGTCTGCAGCGCCGCGACAATGGCGCGCGTATAGGGATCGTTGCTCGTCGCCACGAGTGCTGCCGGCAGGCTTTTCGGGTCGTTGTTGATGGCGTAGCCGAAAAGCACCAATTGTATCAGCGGCACGCCGAGCATCATGGCGAAGGTGATGCGGTCGCGCCGCATCTGGATGAATTCCTTGATCAGCAAGGCGCCAAGCCGGGCGAAGGAAAAGACGCTGTTCATTCCATGTTGTCCTTCGAGCCGGACATGAACTGGATGAAGACGTCCTCGAGGCTGGTTTCGCCGGGCGAAACTTTCACGCCCTTGTGCTCTCTCTCGACATCGGCAAGCACGGCTTCGAGCTTCTTCTTGTCGGAGCCGACGACATGCAGCGTCGCGCCGAACGGCGCCACCTGATCGACGCCGGGGCGGCCCTGAAGCGCTTCGGCGACCTGATCGAGGCGCGGACCCTGCAGGACGAAGGTGGTCAGCCCGGCATTTTTCACCACTTCGGCGACAGTGCCGGTGGCCAGCATCTTGCCATAGGAGATGTAGCTGATGCGGTGGCAGCGCTCGGCTTCGTCCATATAGTGGGTGGAGACCAGCACGGTCAGCCCGCCGCTGGCGAGGCGATGGATCTCGTCCCAGAACTCGCGCCTCGCCTTCGGGTCGACACCGGCCGTAGGCTCGTCGAGCAGCAGCAATTTCGGCTTGTGCATGATGCAGGCGGCCAGCGCCAGCCGCTGCTTCCAGCCGCCCGACAAGGTGCCGGCCAGCTGGTTGCGGCGCGACGTCAGGCCGAGGTCCTCCAACGTGCTCGCGACATGCCCCTCGACCGGCTTCAGCCGGTAGAGCCGCGCCACGAATTCGAGATTCTCGCCGATCGTCAGATCCTCGTAGAACGAGAATTTCTGCGTCATGTAGCCGACTTCGCGCTTGATGCGCAGGCTGTCGGTGCGGATGTTGAAACCGAGCACCGTGCCTTCGCCCTCGTCCGGCGTCAGCAGGCCGCACATGATGCGGATGGTGGTCGTCTTGCCCGAACCGTTGGGGCCGAGAAAGCCGACGATCTCGCCCTCGGCAACCGACATCGTCACATGGTCGACGACGGTCTTGTCGCCAAAGCGCTTGACCAGGCCGTGTACGTCGATGGCGTTCATCTTGCGCTGTCCGCCAGATCGACATCGACGATCTGGCCGGGCTGCAGCGGGCCGGCATCGCCCTCCGGCCGCGCCTCGACGAGGTAGACCAGCTTCTGCCGGTTCTCGAGCGAATAGATCACCGGCGGGGTGAACTCGGGATCCGGCGAGACGTAGCTGACGCGCGCCTTAACATCCGGGCCGCAGCCGTCGCAATGGACGCCGAGCAAGGTGCCGACCTTGACCGAGGAGAAGGCGCTCTCCGGGATATAGACGCTGAGCTTGACCGCGCCGTCGGGCAGGATCGAAATCACAGGCGCGGTCGGACCTGATGTATCGCCCGGATTGCGGATGACGTCGTTGACGCGGCCGGGCGAAGGGGCGGCCAGCACCCGTTTCGACAGCCGCCACTGCGCCTGCTCCAACGCGGCCTGCGCCTGCTTGACCTGATTGTCGGCGGCCTTGATCGTCTCGGGGCGCGCCGGCAGGCCGCCGACGGCGAGATTGGATTTGGCCTGGCCGACCTGCGCATTGGCCGTTTCGAGCGTGGCCGACGCGGTGTCGAAATCCGCTTGCGTGCCGGCGCCGCGCTTGAACAGATCGGCGGCGCGGTCGTATTTGCGCTTGGCGTCGGCGGCCTGGGCGCTGGCCATATCGACCTCGGCCTTCAGCACGGCGATCTCTTCCGGCCGCTTGCCGATCTGCAGGTCGGCCAATTGCGCCTGCGCCTGGGCAAGGCCGGCCTGCGCCTGCGCGACAGCGATTTTTGCGTCGGCACTTTCCAGCGTCACCACGGTCGTGCCAGGCACCACACGGTCGCCGCGCTTCACCGTGACGGTCTCTACCTGCGCCACCTCGATCGGCGCCAGCAGCACGTAGTCGCCTTCGACATAGCCGACGGCCAGCGGTGCTGCCGGGGCACAGGCCGAGAAGAGCTGCGCGGCGAGCGGCAGCGAACACAGAAAGCTCATGGTCTTTGCCCCTTTGTCTTTGCCCCTTTTCTGGCGGCCAGTATGGCCTTGAGATTGCCCGATGTGACCGCCACCACCTTGGCGGCCTCCGCGGCGCCGATATCGGGCCAGCCCATGCGGCGCATCACCGCCTCACGGCCGATGCGGAAATAGATGACCTGGCCGATCAGCGTGAACACGGTGAGCCTTGTGGCCTCGCTTTCGGCGGGCTCGCCAGTTGCCTGTTCCCACAGCTGGCACAGCCGGCGATGGCTCGGCTCGAAGACACCGTCATAGATACGATCGAGGGCTGCCGTTGGATGGGAAAGTTCGCGCAGGATGAACTGCACGATCTCACCGGCCTGCGGACTGGCCACGACAAAGCCGACCATTCGCTCCAGCGCCGCGAAGAGCTGCGCCTGCGCTGCCTCCGGACCGACCGGCGCGGGCGCCTGCGCATTGCCGAGCGCCGGGCCGGCGACCGTCTGGATGGTCTCGACGATAAAGTCGGCGGCGGCCGTGCGAAGACCCTCCTTGCCGCCGAAATGATAGGCGATCGAGCCGATATTGGCTCGCGCCTCGGCGGCGATCTCGCGCGTCGAGGTGCCGTCGAAGCCCTGCCGTCCGAACAGCTTCAGTGCCGCCTGGACAAGCGCCGCGCGCGTCATCTCGGCGGGCTCGCGACGAAGAACTTTGGGCTCAGGTAGTTTGATCATAAGTGCACTTTAATCAATCGATTGATTAACGTCAACTTCTGTTCGTCATTGTCTTGCCATCGACGGCGGCAAACGCTTTAGTGCGCGGCCATGGGCAAGGAAGTCGAACGAAAATTCCTGGTCACCAGCACCGCATGGCGGGAGTTGGCCGAGGCCAATATCCGCATTCTCCAGTTCTATCTCGCTGCCGGCCCCGGGCGCACAGTGCGCATCCGCATCAGCGACGGCACTTCCGCCAAGCTGACGCTCAAATTCGGCAGCAAAGCGCGCGAGCGCGACGAATTCGAATACCCGATCCCGCTGTCGGAGGCGGTGGAGATGCTGGACTTCGCCATCGGACGTGTCATCGAGAAGACACGTCACCATGTTAGGCACCGTGGCTATCTCTATGAAGTCGATGTCTTTGGCGGACCGCTTGCGGGACTTGTGGTCGCCGAACTTGAGACGCCGGAGGACGTGCCGGACGAAATGCTGCCCGACTGGCTCGGCCGTGAAGTCACCGGCGAGCAGAAATTCTACAACGCGTCGCTCGCCCTTGGTGGGATTCCGGAGATCGCCGCATGAGCTTTCGCATCGATCCGCGCCTGCCGCTGACCGGCGAGGTCAGGAGAATCCTTGCCGAGGAGATCGGCAAGGCGCTGCATCATCTTGACGCCGCACGGAGCCGGCCGGAACAGGCGCTGCACAAATGCCGCAAGCGGCTGAAGAG
>NZ_RZPB01000432.1:0-5373 GCF_003998535.1 Mesorhizobium sp. M7A.F.Ca.AU.002.02.1.1
GAAAACGACATTGCATGAAACAAGACCTGAAGGTGCAGCGCGTGAATCCGACCAACCGCGACACGGTTTAGGTTTCTGTCGCCCCATGTCCTCTTTGGCCAGCAGGAAAACATGTGGTAGGCTCAACATGGCCTGGCGTGGCGGATTTAAGAAGTTCCTGAACGGAATGCTGTTAATATAGCGGGAACTTCAAATCCATCACATTGGCGGCCGCGTCCAGGAGGGGGCTCGACCCATGCCCAATGAACGTGCCACCGTTGTCCGGACACCGGTTGGCTCCGAGCTGTTGACCTTCACGCATCTTGTCGGACGCGATGAGATCAGCCGTTGTTTTGCCTATACGGTCGGATTCGTGAGCACCGACTCCGATATCGATCCGTTGAAGATGCTGGGCGGGCCGCTCTCGATCGAAGCTGAATCTGATCCGAAACGCTGGTTCAGCGGCATCGTCTCCGAGTTCCGGCTCACCCGGCTGGAAGATCGGCTGGCCTACTATGAGGCGGTCATCAGGCCGTGGCTCTGGTTTCTCGGCAACACCACCGATTGCCGTATTTTCCAGAACAAGAGCGTCCTCGACATCGTCAAGGACATCTTCAAGAAATACGGTATCGCGGAATTCGATCTGCGCCTGCAAGGGTCCTATCCCCCGCGCGAATATTGCGTGCAGTACGACGAACCCGATCTGGATTTCGTGCAGCGGCTGCTGGAGCATGAAGGCATCCTGTATTTCTTCGAGCATGATGACGGCAAGCACACGCTTGTCCTGGCCGATGCGATGAGCAAGCTGAAGCCTGCGCCGGGCTACGAGAAAGTGCTCTATAACTTTGAAGGTCAGGGTTCGCGGCGCGATGTCGAATACATCACTGAATGGATACCGGGCAGTTCGGTGCGCCCAGGCGCCTATGCCCACACTGACTATGATTTCACGAAGCCGGGCGCCGATCTCATGGCCAAGTCGGCCCAGCCGTTCAGCCACAAGGAGGCAGCGGGCGAGAACTACCGCCAGCCCGGCGCGCATCTCGAAACGGGCCGGGGAGACAGCCTGGCCGCGATCCGGCGTGAGGAAATCCAGGCCGTCCACCAGCGCATCGCCGCCGTCGGCACCGTGCGCGGCCTCTATTCGGGCTGCACGTTCAAGCTGGATAGCTTTCCGCGCGAGGACCAGAATCAGGAGTATCTGGTGGTCAGCGCCGAATACAGACTGTTTGATCCAGGCTACAGAGCCCATGCTGACGTCAACAGCGAGAATTTCAAGGTGATCCTCGGCCTGGCGCCGACAGCCTTGCCCTATCGTCCGCCGCGGATCACGCCACGGCCGATCATGCGCGGCCCCCAGACGGCGACGGTGGTCGGCCCGTCTGGCGAAGAAATATTCACCGACAAATATGCGCGGGTGAAGGTGCAGTTCCATTGGGACCGTCTGGGCAAGAAGGACCAGAACAGCTCCTGTTTCGTGCGGGTGTCGCAGACCTGGGCCGGCAGCGGCTGGGGCTTCATCCAGATCCCGCGCATCGGCCAGGAGGTGATCGTCGACTTCATCGAAGGCGACCCGGACCTGCCGATCATTACCGGCAGGGTCTACAACGCCTCCCAGATGCCGCCCTACGGGCTGCCGGGCAGCGCCACGCAATCGGGCTGGAAGTCCGACTCCTCCAAAGGCGGTGGCGGCTACAACGAGCTGATGTTCGAGGACAAGGCCGGCTCCGAACTGGTCAATTTCCAGGCGCAGAAGGACCACATCCTTCTGGTCAAGCACGACCGCACCAAGCTGGTGCAGCACGACCAGTCCGACCGCATCGACCACGACGCCAAGCATTCCGTCGGCCACAACCTCGATGAGGACGTCGGTAACAACAAGACGGTCAAGATCGGCGTCGACCAGACCACCAACATCGGCTCGAACGACACCGAGACAGTGGGCGCCAACCGCTCGCTGACGGTCATGGCCAACGAGACCATCCATGTCGTGTCGAACTCGACGGAGAACATCGACGCCAATCACACGCAGACGGTGGGGATTGTGCAGACGGTGAGCGTTGGCGCTGCGCGTGTCGATACGGTCGGAGCATCGGAGACCAGAAGCGTCGGCGGGCCGCAGACCAACACGATCGGCGCGACACGGTCCGTGACGGTTGGGGCAGCGCAGGACCACAGCATAGGTGCGAGCGACAGCTGGACGATTGCTTCCGATCAGAGCGTGTCCATAGGCGGCGGCCACACCGAGAGCATCGCGAAGGATCAAGGTTCGACGGTCGGCGGAGGACGCACCGCTTCGGTAGGCAAGGACGATTCGACATCGGTGGCCGGCGCGCATTCCCTCTCGGTCGGCAAAGACAGTGCCATTTCTGTCACCGGCAATGGCACGATCAAAATCGGCAAGAAGCTGGTCATCGACGCCGGTGACGAAATTCTCATCACAACCGGCTCGGCCAAGATCATGATGAAGAAAGACGGCACGATCGCGATCGAGGGCAAGGACATTTCGGTCAAAGGGTCAGGAAAGATCAGCATCAAGGCTTCTAGCGACATCACGATGAAGGGTTCGAAAATAGGGGAGAACTAGAGCATGGAAAAGGTTCGTGATCGCGTCGATGGCGTCGTAATTGGCCAGTTTCTCGGTTTCGGCGAAGACGGTCCTCTGGTAGTATTTCCGGGCAATTCGAAAGAAACCGCACTAGCGGCGCGCAGCCTTGCCGAACTGTCATCCGATATGATCGGCCAGGAGATCGCCTTGTTGTTCGAGGACGGAGATGCGCGGCGGCCGCTCATCGTCGGGCGCATCGTGGAACTGGTGCGCAAGCATGCGGCACCTGCAGTTATTCGCGATGGAGACCGCGTGCGGATTCACGCCGAAGAACGGATCGAATTACGCTGCGGCAAGGCAACGATCCTGATGGAGAAAGACGGTCGCATCACCATCAGAGGTACTTTCGTTACCAGCCACGCCAGTGCCGCCAACCGTATTCGCGGCGGTTCGATCGACTTAAATTGATGATGGTCGCGGGGAGCTACGGCCAACAATCGGACGGTACCGTTGAACATCGCATCGTCAAGGACATTGTGCGTCAGCACGCCGAGCTGGCGGCTTTCTTGTGGGCGCAGCGCGACACGTTGGCCGCCGAGGACCCACCTGAGGGAAACGTGGTCGACGGCGTCGGCAGGCGGCTTGAGGCAAACCTTGACGGCTTGCGTATTGCCGGGGTAGCCGCATGGCCGTTCATCGAGGCTGCCTATGAGGACTTCCCCGAAAAGGGGGAGTTGTTCCTTTTCACATGGTTGGCAATTGAGCAGGGTAGCGATAACAAGATCCGACAAGCCGTTGAACTTGGCCGTGCTTCGGATGACGATGCGCGGGGCCTGGTCGGAGCACTGGCATGGCATAAGGCCGAAACGATTAGTCCCTTGGTACGGCGTTGGATCAGCGCGCAAGACGCGTTCCTACGCTATCTCGCTGTCGCGGCCTGCCGCGAACATGGGGTCGACCCAAAAGCTCTGTTGACGAATCTGATGCGCGATCCTGACGTCCGCGTGCGGGCAAACAGCCTGCATTTGGCGGGGGTACTGCAACGCCTCGATCTGGTGCACGAAGTTGCTGGCGCGCTAGATGCCGACGACGGAAGCGTGCGGCTATGGGCAGCCTGGACACTGAACGAACTTGACCGCGGGGATTTGGCGAGGGCGGAGTTGCGAAAGGTTGCGGCCACCAATGGGCCAAATGCACCGACGGCTTTGCGAGCCTTGATCAAGGCAGGGCCACAGGACGACGTCCGCGCCTTCATGGGTGGCTTGCTCAAGTCGCCCGACACGGCGTCGCTAGCCGTGCGTGGCGCCGGCATGCTGGGCGATCGTTCGATCCTGCCTTGGCTGGTGCAGCAGATGCGCATTCCAGCGCTCGCTGCGGCCGCTGGCGGCGCGCTGCTCGAGACCTTCCCGGAAGCACGCGGCATCGACGGGTTGTTTACGCTCGATCCGACCACGCTTGGGCCTGACTTTGAGGATCACTTCGGCGATTTTGCGATGAAGGTGCCTGTGGCAGAGAACGTTAGGATGTGGAGCAACAGTGTGCTCCAAAAATAATCAAGAAACGCGCCGAGACCGCGACTCGAGCCACGAGCCGATCGATCAGGATCCCCGTGGGGTATCGAGAATTTCGGCGCAGCGCACCGCGGTCATGATCGGTGCCAATGACGCGTCTGTTAGAAGCACAACCGGCGCAATCTGGGTTTCCTCCACCGGCCACCAATCGCTGATTCCGCCCCTTATGACCGCCCATGCATCGTCTGAGCGCCCGGCTTTGGCCAGCGCGGCGGCGAGGAACACCACGTTGTCGAAAATACCGGGCAGGGTGTTGTCTTTTTCAAACATCTGCACCGCACCCTCATGATACTCATAGACACGCGCCAGTCCGATCATATGATCGGCCCGTGTCTGCGGATCCGAAAACTTTTTCTTGCTGCCTTCAACCTTCGCCACCGCCTCAGCAAAGCGAACTGCGCCACCAAGCTGCACACCCTGCGGTAAGCGAAAATCCTCCGAACCGTGTGATGCGGCGAACGCAGCCAGCCTTGCGAGTATCTTCAGAAGATCGGGATCGCCCTTCTTTCCCAAACTGCGGCGGCCGATCTCCGCTGTCTTTGCGGCTCGATCCCAGCTTTCGGTTTGGCGTGCCGCTAGCGAGCAAAGCGTGATCTGATCAATCTGGACGTCGAACGTCTCGAATTGGTCTAGTGCGGCGACGGACGTCTCGACATGTCCGAGCACTTCGTGCCATTGACCGCGGTACGCCGAGATCTCCGCGAGAGCCGCTGCGGCCCGGGCCGTACCCTTCTTCACCAGGTCGGCGAACGCCTGTTCCGCTTCTTCGATGTCCCCACCCAGAGCCTTCTTTTGTGCCGCCTCAAGCTGCGTTAGTTTTGCCATTCGGGAATCTCCGGGTTAAACCTGTGAGCGATGTCGCGATGAAGTTCGTCATCGATTTCAAGAGTGTTGTCTTCGTCGACAAAAAAAGCGCCTTCAGCGTAACACGCGTCAATCGTTTTGATCATTGCCGTAAGGCTCTCATACTCCACAGGCTGCTGGGGCTCCCCATGAATGAAGCCGATTATCTCTGCGGTTTCCTTCTTCTCATGGCCGCATGAGGCGAGGTAGAAATCCCCGCCTCCGTCAGCAAACACCGGAAACCACCCTTTGCGCCACTGCGGTGCGTCCCTTCGTTCCATGAATATTTCGACAGCTTCTTCGAGCGACAGCAGGTAGAAGCCGGGGAAAAAGTAAACGGTGTCCAACTGCTCGCCTTCGTTCACCCTGGTTCCGTCGCGCCAGCGATATAGTTGCTCCAACTCCAACGGAAGCGGGAAAGGCAACCGTGCCTCC
>NZ_RZPB01000433.1:0-5341 GCF_003998535.1 Mesorhizobium sp. M7A.F.Ca.AU.002.02.1.1
CAGTTCGACCGGCACGCCGCCGCCGATCTCGACCCGAACTACTTCAGCAAGGAGGGCCTTGGCGCGCTGGTGGCGCGTTTCGGCGCCGAAATCCATCGGCCCGGCGAAGGTGGCGGCGGCGCGCGGCGCATGGCCTTTTGCCAACAGCGCCGAAAGACGATCGTCATCTCCGTCCTTCACTTCATGCCTGGCCAGCAGTTCGAACAGCTTTGCGTCGGCGGCCTTCATGTCGGCTTCTTCCGCTTCGCTCGCCTTGCGCTCGCGGTAGTAGAGATGATCGACATTCATGTCGTGATGATGCAACGTCCAGCCTGCCACTTGCGCTTCGGGAAAATAGGGATTGCGGTCGGCGGCATGCAGCCAGGCGCAGCCGATGTCGAAAGGCACGCCGAAATGCTGGTCGCTGGTCCAGGCTCGCCCGCCGATTCGGTCCATCGCTTCGAGCAGCGTGAAGGAAAGCCCCGCCGCCTGCAGGGTTTTGGCAGCGGCAAGACCCGCCGAGCCGGCGCCGATGATGACGACATCAACGTCTTGCATGCAGCCCCCTTGCCACAATAATCACTTGATCCTAGGCAAATTCCACGGCATTCGCCAGCATTGCAGCGGTGACAGTGACAAGTGCGCGTTTCGCTGGCAAGTTCGCAATTGGGACGTGATTCAGGCAACCAGGAGATCAACATGGCAATTCTTGCCAAGGGAAAGATGTTTGCAGCGGCCGCGATGGCGGTGCTTGCGCTGGCGACGGGCGCACAGGCAGCGGCCAGCTGCGGCAAGACCGGCGCCGGCTTCGAGGCCTGGAAGCAGGACTTTGCCGCGCAGGCCAGGTCGGAAGGTGTGGGCGCCAAGGGGCTGGCCGCTCTGGCCGGGGCGAACTACGCGACAAAGACCATCTCCGTCGACCGCGGCATTCACAAGGCCTTCAGCGGCTCGGTGGACGATTTCATGCGGCGGCGCGGCGGCGCGGCGATTATCTCCAAGGGCCGGTCGCTGAAAAAGTCGAATGCGGCGCTGTTCTCCAAGATCGAAGCGAATTACGGCGTGTCGCCGGGCGTGTTGCTGGCCATCTGGGGTATGGAAACCGGCTTCGGTTCGGCCATGGGCAACCAGAACACCGTCTCTGCGATTTTGACGCTTGCCTATGATTGCCGCCGCCCGGGGTTCTTCTACCCGCATGCGATCGCCGCCCTGAAGCTGGTCGATCGCGGGGCGTTGACAGCCTCGTCGGTCGGGGCCGCGCATGGCGAGATCGGACACACGCAGTTCCTGCCAGGAAACGTCCTGAAATATGGCGTCGGCGGCGGAAACCTGCGCGACAAGGGCACGGCGCTGGCTTCCACTGCCAACTTCCTCAAGGGCCATGGCTGGCGGGCAGGTGCGAGCGCGAGTGCGAATATGGGCGCGATTGCCGGCTGGAATTCCGCGAGCGTCTATCAGCAGGCCATCGCCCGCATTGCCACGGCGATCGACGGCGATTGACGGAACATGCACCGGGCAGAAGGCCCCGGCCATTTTTGACTTGATCGAAAACCCGGCGTGAATGCCGGGTTTTTATTTGATTTCGAGCGTGTAGGAGCAGCCGGCCAGGGTCTTGCCGGGATGGGACTCGACGGTCGAGACGTTGAGCTTGACGTCGGTGGAGAAGGTCAATCCTTCCGACTCTTCGGTGCTTTGGACAACGACCTTTTCGCCAAGGAATTTTTGCGGCGTGGAAAACACGGCCATGACGTCGAGTTCTTTTGCAAGCTCCGGCGCGGCAACGCCGTCGAGCACGGCCATCGGCCCCGCAGCGGTAAACACGATCGATCCTGTCTCGCGGTTGAACACGCGGATTTTGGCCGGCAGTTCGTATTGGCTGAGAAACGGATTGGCGGAGGCAACCTCCTTCCAGCCAAGCGTTTCAACGGCACCCGGTGCGCTGGACAGCCACAGGGCAAAGTCGTTGTAAGTCGGAACGTCCGCCCTGCACTCGATCAGCGCGGGAAGGTCAAGAGAGGCGGGGTCGAACTCCTGGCCGGCGGCCGGCGTCGCCAGAACAACCAGCGGCGCCAGGCAGCGACCGAAACCGCGCATCCGCCCTACTTGGCGCGGTTGCGCGCTGCCAGCGTTCTCAGCCGCAGTGCATTGAGGCGGATGAAGCCGGCGGCGTCCTTCTGGTCATAGGCGCCACGGTCATCCTCGAAAGTGACCAGCGCATCGGAGTAAAGCGTCTTCTTCGACTTGCGGCCGGTGACCATGACGTTGCCCTTGTAGAGCTTGAGCCGCACCGTGCCCTCGACGTCTTCCTGGCTCTTGTCGATCATCGCCTGCAGCATCAGCCGTTCGGGCGCAAACCAGAAGCCGTTATAGATCAGCTCGGCGTAACGCGGCATGAACTCGTCCTTGAGGTGGGCCGCACCTCGGTCGAGCGTGATCGATTCGATGGCCCGGTGGGCGGCGATCAGGATGGTGCCGCCTGGCGTTTCGTAGACGCCGCGCGACTTCATGCCGACGAAGCGGTTCTCGACCAGGTCGAGCCGGCCGATGCCATTGTCGCGGCCGAGATCGTTGAGCGCCGCCAGCATGGTTGCCGGCGACAGCTTCTTGCCGTTGAGCGCGATCGGGTCGCCCTTCAGGAACTCGATCTCGATCTCGGTGACCTTGTCGGGCGCATCCATCGGCGAAACGGTGCGCTGGTGGACGAATTCCGGCGGCTCGCTCCATGGATCTTCCAGAACCTTGCCCTCGGAAGAGGAGTGCAGCAGGTTGGCGTCGACCGAGAACGGCGCCTCGCCCTTCTTGTCCTTCGGCACGGGGATCTGGTGCTGTTCGGCAAAGTTCATCAGGTCGGTGCGCGACTTGAACGACCAGTCGCGCCACGGCGCGATGACCTTGATGTCGGGGTTCAGTGCGTAAGCCGAGAGCTCGAAGCGAACCTGATCGTTGCCCTTGCCGGTGGCGCCATGCGCGATCGCATCGGCGCCGGTTTCCCGGGCTATATCGACCAGATGCTTGGAGATCAGCGGCCGGGCGATCGAGGTGCCGAGCAGATAGGTGCCTTCATAGACGGTGTTGGCGCGGAACATCGGGAAGACGAAGTCGGCGACGAATTCCTCGCGCACATCGACGATACGGATGTCCTTGATGCCCATCATCTCGGCCTTGCGGCGCGCCGGTTCCAGCTCTTCACCCTGACCGAGATCGGCGGTGAAGGTGATGACCTCGGCGCCGAACTCGGTCTGCAGCCATTTCAGGATGATGGATGTGTCGAGACCGCCGGAATAGGAGAGCACGACTTTCTTGATGTCTTTGGTTTTGGACATTTTTACCCCGTCGGTGGCGGACGCCCCAGCCTGGGCGTCACAGATTGTCGCAGCGCCTTTTAGCAGGAACGGCAGAGCGAGCAAGCACGCGTGCATGCATGGCTTCTGGTCCAGCGCATGGCGGGAGCGCGATGCCTGGGCCGTGGCGTTTTGGCGGGACCGTGCCATGGCGCCCCGCATCGCAGCACTAAGAAGATGCAGTTCAGCACGGAGCGCGGTCTATCCGCGCGACGGGGCCGACCGCGAGCGGTTGGTCAGCAACGCCGACCTTGCCATGTACCGGGCGAAGAACGACGTGACGCGAGCCGTCTGCTTCTACGAATCCGCCATGGACGAGACGGCGCGGGCGCGCCGCGCCTTGGCCACCGACCTTCGCCAGGCGATCGACCGCGGCGAGCTTTCGCTTCACTATCAGGTGCAGACCTCGGTCCCGACCGGCGCCACCTGCGGCTACGAAGCGCTGCTGCGCTGGACCCATCCCGTGCATGGCATGATCCCGCCCGCCGAATTCATCCCGATTGCCGAAGAGAACGGCTCGATCATGGCGATCGGCGAATGGGTGCTGCGGACCGCGTGCCGGCAGGCGGCCTCGTGGGGCAATGGCCACAAGATCGCGGTCAATTTGTCGCCGGTGCAGTTCGCCCATGCCGATCTCGCCAAGCTCGTCCATCAGATCCTGATCGAGACCGGGCTGTCGCCGAAACGGCTGGAGCTGGAGTTGACCGAATCGACGATCGTCGCCGACAAGGTGCGCACGCTGCATGTCCTGCGCCAGGTCAAGGCGCTTGGGGTGACGATCGCGATCGACGATTTCGGCACCGGCTATTCATCGCTCGATACGCTGCGCTCGTTTCCCTTCGACAAGATCAAGCTCGACCGCTCATTCATGGCCGATGTCGAGCGAAGCCCGCAGGCCAAGGCCATCATCCGGGCGGTGCTGACGCTGGGCCGCAGCCTCGACATTCCGGTGCTCGCCGAAGGCGTCGAGACACATGTCCAGCTCACCATCCTGCAGGTCGAAGGCTGCAATGAGGCGCAAGGCTATTTTCTCGGCCGGCCCAAGCCGATCGACCAGATCACCGGGGACACCGATGTCCGCAACGATCGACTCTTCGCGGAGGAGCCAGCGAGGATACGGCTGAGCAGGCAGGCATAGGACTGCCGCGGCCGGCGCCCAGCGAATGCCGTGCAGACGCCTGCTGGATCGAGATCGGATCGCTGCTGTGTCTGGCGTCGACATGGCGCATCCTGTATAGGCCTCCCAATTCCCCGGGGCCGCTCATGTCGTTCATTCCAGACACCACCACGCTGATCCAGTTCGCCATCGCCACGGTCATCCTGGCGATCACGCCGGGGCCGGACATGACCCTGTTCGTCTCGCGCACGCTGAGCCAGGGCCGTGCCACCGGCTTTGCCTCGATGGCCGGCGCGCTGTGCGGCACGCTGATCCACACCACGCTGGTGGTGGTCGGCGTCTCGGCGCTGATCGTCGCCTCGCCGATGGCATTCTTCGTGCTGAAGATCTTCGGCGCCGGCTATCTCGTCTTCCTGGCCTGGCAGGCAATCACCAGGGGCTCGGCCTTTTCGCCGGAGAAGAAGACGGGACCCGAGATTTCGCTGTTGCGCAGCTGGGCGGCGGGCCTCGGCGTCAATCTGCTCAACCCGAAGATCATCCTGTTCTTCATGACCTTCCTGCCGCAGTTCGTCTCCGCACATGATCCGAACGCACCGGGAAAGCTGTTTTTCCTGGGCACGATGTTCATCGTGCTGTCGGTCCCGGTGACGGTGCCGATGGTGCTGGCGGCGGAAAAGTTTTCGGCGGCGATGAAGGCAAGCCCGCGCGTTACGCGGGTGGTCGACTATCTGTTTGCCGGCGTGTTCTCCGCCTTCGCCCTCAAGATCCTGACGGCCCAGGCGAAGTAGGCGCCGTCATCCTGTCCGGCCATCCTCTTTTGATTCTGGTTCGCCTTGCCACCAGCTTGCGGCCCAGCGCCCGGCGCTGAGCCAGTAAAAGATACCACCGACCATGCCGCTGCCGATCA
>NZ_RZPB01000434.1:0-5340 GCF_003998535.1 Mesorhizobium sp. M7A.F.Ca.AU.002.02.1.1
GGATAATTCCGTCCCTCAGGCGCGGCACCTTACTGATCAGGCGGCGCAGACTTCGCGGATCGAGCTTTCCAGAATGTCGAGTGCTTCGTTCATGACTTCGTCCTGGATGGTGATCGGCGCCAGGAAGCGGATGACGTTGCCGTAGACGCCGCAGGTCAACAGGATCAGGCCCTTGTCGAGCGCCTTCAACCGGATCGCATTGGCGATCTCGGCTGAGGGCAGGCCCTTCTTGACGTCGTTGAACTCGACCGCGTTCATGAAGCCGAGACCTCTGATGTCGACGATCTCGGGCACGTCGTCGCGGATCGACTGCAGCCGCTGTTTCAGCCTTGCGCCCAGCGTATTGGCGCGGTCGCACAGCTTTTCATCCTCGATCACGTCGAGCACGGCGTGCGCCGCGGCAACGCCGATCGGACTGCCGCCATAGGTGCCGCCGAGCCCGCCGGGGCCGGGCGCATCCATGATTTCGGCGCGGCCGGTGACCGCCGCCAGAGGAAAGCCGCCGGCCAGGCTCTTGGCCATGGTGGTGATGTCGGCGGCCACCTCATGGTGATCCATAGCAAACATCTTGCCGGTGCGGGCAAAGCCGGTCTGCACTTCGTCGGCGATCAGCAGCATGCCGTGCTGGTCGCAAAGCTTGCGCAGCGCAACCAGGAAATCCCGCGGCGCGTCGTAGAAGCCGCCCTCGCCCTGAACCGGCTCGATGATGATGGCGGCGACGCGCGCCGGATCCACATCGGCCTTGAACAACCGGTCGAGCGCCGCCAGCGAGTCGGCGACCGAGACACCGTGCAGCGGCACAGGAAACGGCGCATGGTAGACATCGCCCGGCATGGCGCCGAAGCCGACCTTGTAAGGCACGACCTTGCCGGTCAGCGCCATGCCCATGAAGGTGCGGCCATGGAAGCCGCCGGCGAAGGCAATGACCGCCTGACGGCCGGTGGCATTGCGGGCGATCTTGATGGCGTTCTCGACAGCCTCGGCCCCGGTGGTGACGAAGATCGTCTTCTTCTCGAACTTGCCGGGCAGCATGCCGTTCAGCCGTTCGGCCAGGCGCACATAGCTCTCATAGGGCACCACCTGGTGGCAGGTGTGGGTGAAGCGGTCGAGCTGTGCCTTGACCGCCTCGATCACCCTGGGATGGCGATGCCCGGTGTTGACGACGGCGATGCCCGACGAGAAATCGATATAGCGACGCCCCTCGACATCCCAGATTTCCGAATTCTCAGCCCGGTCGGCATAAATCTGCGTGGTCATGCCGACGCCGCGGGAAATCGATTGGTTCTTGCGTTCGGAAATGGCTGAATTCTTCATCGTATCCCTCACCGGGCCGGCGCCCGTCCTGTTTGATGCCGTTGAGATGTCTTCTGACCTTATTTCACGTTTTCCTCAAGTCGGCACCACCGGCAGGCGATTGGGCCTGCGGTGGGCAGATCCCGGCGCTTAGCCAGTCGGGCGATACACGTACGAGACCGGTTTCCTTTTCCCGGGGATCGACTATCCTCTGGATGGCCGCGAGGCACCGCGATCAGCGAGCGGCCCGCGGTCGGGAGAGCCCATGAGCAGGAACGTGACTTCGCCCGTCTCGCAGCCATCGGTCAAAGCTCCCGGTCTTTTGTCTTTTCCAGCCGCCCCGGCGCTTTTCGCCTGCACGGCGGCGCTGCTTCTGGCCGGCTGTCAGAAGCAGGAAGCGGCGGACAAGAAACTGCAGATCATGGTGCGCACCGAAACGGTGGCGATGGCCGACTATGCGCCAAGGACTTCGCTGACCGGGGTGATCGCGGCGCGTACGCTGAACAATCTGTCGTTCCGGGTCGGCGGTCGCGTCGCCGAACGGTTTGTCGATGTCGGCCAGCATGTCGATCAAGGCACGGTGCTCGCCCGCATCGACCCGCAGGAGCAGGAATCCGACCTGCGCTCGGCGCAGGCCGATCTTGATGCAGCCAAGGCGCAACTGACCCAGTCCGTTGCCGCCTTCGAGCGGCAGAAAACGCTGCTGGCGCAGGGCTTCACCACCAGGCGCGACTATGACGCCGCGGACCAGGCCCTGAAGGTGGCACAAGGCAGCGTCGAAGCCGCGCAGAGCGCTTTCTCCAACGCCCAGCAAAACCTGTCCTTCACCGAGCTCAAGGCCGGTGCCGCCGGCGTGATCACCGCCCGCCAAGTCGAAACCGGCCAAGTGGTGCAAGCCGCGCAAACCGTCTTCACCGTCGCCGAGGACGGCGACCGCGCCGCGGTGTTCAACGTGCAGGAGACGCTGATCGCCAAGACACCGGCATCGCCTGCGGTGACGATCACGCTGTTGTCCGATCCGCAGGTCAGGGCAACGGGCAAGGTCCGCGAAATCTCGCCTGCGGTCGACCCGGCTTCGGGCTCGATCCGGGTCAAGGTCGCCATTCCCGACACGCCCGCCGGCATGCCGCTGGGAGCAGCCGTCATCGGCTCGGTAAGCGCCAAGCCGGCGAAGGCGATCCTGCTGCCCTGGCAGGCGCTGACGTCCAGCGGCGGCAAGCCGGCGGTCTGGATCGTCGATCCCTCGACCAAGGCGGTGACGATGGCGCCGGTCGAAGTGCTGGCGTTCAATTCGGGCACGGTCGTGATCGCCAGGGGACTGGACGAAGGCCAGAGCGTCGTCACCGCTGGAGGACAGCTGCTCAGCCCTGGACAGACGATCGAGATATCGGGAGCGGGCCAATGAGCCGGACGCCGCGCATCCTGCTCGGCGTGCTCATGCTCGGCGCGCTGGCATCCTGCTCCAGGTCGGAGGAAAAGCCGCCCGAGATCATCCGGCCGGTGCTGTCGATGGTGATCGAGCCGCGCACCACGCAAGTCTTCGGTTTTGCCGGATCCGTCGAACCGCAGGTCAGCGCCGATCTGGCCTTCCGTCTGCTTGGCCGGGTCGTCTCGCGCGACGTCCAGGTCGGCGACATCGTCAGCAAGGGCACGACGATAGCGGCACTCGATCCGACCGCGCTGGAGTTGTCGCTCCAGGCGGCCAAGGCGGAACTGTCCAATGCCGAGGCGCAGTTCGCCAACGCCGCCGCCAGCGAGGAACGGCAGCGCCAGTTACTCGCCTCGGCCAACGCCACGCAAGCTGTCTTCGACGCCGCGCAGCAGGCGCGCAAAGCTGCGGAGGCAGGTGTCGAGCGGGCCAAGGCCTCGCTTGCCAAATCGCAGGAACAGCTCGGCTATGCCAGGCTGTTCTCTGATTTCGACGGTGTCGTCACCGCTGTCGGCGCCGAAGTTGGCCAGACGGTCTCGCCCGGCCAGACGGTCGTCACCGTGGCGCGCTCGGACCTGCGCGAGGCGGTGGTCGACATTCCCGACCAATTGACCGGTGATCTCGCGGCCGGCACGCCCTTCCAGGTCATCCTGCAGTCGCTGCCGACGATCCAGACCGGGGCTAAGCTGCGCGAGATCGCACCGCAATCCGAGGGCTCGACCCGCACCCGGCGCGTCAGGTTGACGCTCACGGATCCGCCACAGGCCTTCCGGCTCGGCTCCACGGTGACGGCGACCCGCGTGACCAAGGTGGCACCGACGATCGAACTGCCCATGTCGGCGCTGTTCGAAAAGAACGGTTCCGCGAAAGTGTGGATCGTCGACCCGCAGACATCGAGCGTGAACGCACGCGACATAAAGGTCGCGTCGAAGAATGGCGGCACCTTCACGGTGACCGAGGGGCTGGAGGCCGGCATGCGTGTTGTCACGGCGGGCGTCCACAGCCTGAGCGAAGGCCAGAAGGTGACAGTGCCCGAGGGAGGGGCCTCATGAAAGGCTTCAATCTCTCCGACTGGGCGCTCAACCACCGCTCCATGGTCTGGTATTTCATGCTGGTCTTCGTCGTGGCTGGCGTGTTCTCCTACCTCAATCTCGGCCGTGAAGAAGATCCCAACTTCACCATCAAGACGATGATCATCCAGGCCAACTGGCCGGGCGCCTCGGTCAAGGAAACCGTGCAGCAGGTGACCGACCGGATCGAGAAGAAACTCGAGGAACTCGACAGCCTCGACTACACCAAGTCCGTCACCACGGCCGGCCAGACCGTCATCTTCGTCAACCTGAAGGACACCACCAAGGCACGCGATGTCGTGCCGAACTGGATTCAGGTGCGCAACATGGTCAATGACATCGGGGCACAGTTTCCGCAGGGTGTGCAGGGCCCGTTCTTCAACGACCGCTTCGGCGACGTCTATGGCAACATCTACGCCTTCACATCGGACGGGCTGACGCCGCGCCAGTTGCGCGACTATGTCGAGGATGCCAGAACAAAGATCCTGACCGTGCCCAACGCCGGCAAGGTCGACCTGGTCGGCGCCCAGGACGAAGCGATCTATCTCGAATTCTCAACCCGCCAGATCGCCGCCCTCGGCCTCAACCAGCAAGCGATCGTCGCCAGCCTGCAGGCGCAGAACGCGATCACGCCGTCCGGCGTCATCCAGTCCGGGCCGGAGCGCATCAGCGTGCGTGTCGGCGGGCAGTTCACCTCCGAGGAAAGCCTGCGCGCCATCAATCTGCGCGTCAACGACCGCTTCTTCCGCCTGAGCGACGTAGCGACGATCACACGCGGCTATGTCGATCCGCCGACGGCACTGTTCCGTTTCAACGGCCAGGACGCGATCGGGCTCGCCATCGGCATGAAACCCAACGCCAACCTGCTCGAATTCGGCGAGGCCCTGCACAAGGAGATGGACAAGGTGCTGGCCGACCTGCCGGTCGGCGTCGGCGTGCATCTGGTGGCCGACCAGCCGGTCATCGTCGAGGAGGCCGTCTCGGGCTTTACGCGTGCGCTGTTCGAGGCGGTCGCCATCGTGCTCGCCGTGTCGTTCATCAGTCTCGGCATGCGCGCCGGCTTCGTCGTGGCGCTGTCGATCCCGCTGGTGCTGGCCATCACCTTCACCGTCATGGCCTATCTCGGCATTTCGCTGCAGCGTATTTCCCTGGGTGCGCTGATCATCGCGCTCGGCCTTCTGGTCGACGACGCGATGATCGCGGTCGAGATGATGGTGGCGCGGCTGGAGGTCGGCGACAATCTGCGCAAGGCAGCGACCTATGTCTACACGTCGACCGCCTTTCCGATGCTGACCGGTACGCTGGTAACTGTCGCCGGCTTCATCCCGATCGGCCTCAACAACAGCGCCGCCGGCGAATATACCTTCACCCTGTTCGTGGTCATCGCCGTTTCGCTGCTGGTGTCATGGATCGTGGCGGTGCTGTTTGCGCCACTGCTCGGCGTCACCATCCTGCCGGCGACGATGAAAACCAAGCATCACGACCAGCCGGGCCGCTTCACCTCACTGTTCCGGCGCGTGCTTGTCGGCTCGGTGCGCCATCACTGGC
>NZ_RZPB01000435.1:0-5321 GCF_003998535.1 Mesorhizobium sp. M7A.F.Ca.AU.002.02.1.1
CTATGGCAACGAGATCGGCCAGCGCGGCATCATCCAGCGCGATTCCGTGCCGGTCGACGAGATGCCCGATCACGTCATCAAGGCGGTGCTTGCTACCGAGGATCGCCGCTTCTTCGATCACTACGGCATCGATGTGCTCGGCCTTTCCCGCGCCATCTTCGAGAATGTGCGGGCCAATTCCGTCGTTCAGGGCGGCTCGAGCATAACCCAGCAGCTGGCCAAGAACCTGTTCCTCACCAATGAGCGCACGCTAGAGCGCAAGATCAAGGAAGCCTTCCTGTCGCTGTGGCTCGAGGCCAATCTGTCGAAGAAGGAAATCCTGCAGCTCTATCTCGATCGAGCCTACATGGGGGGCGGTACGTTCGGCATCGAGGCGGCCGCCGATTTCTATTTCGGCAAGAGCGTCAAGGATCTGAACCTCGCCGAGGCGGCGATGCTGGCCGGGCTGTTCAAGGCGCCGACCAAATATGCGCCGCACATCAACCTGCCGGCAGCGCGCGCACGCGCCAATGTGGTGCTGTCCAACCTTGTCGATTCCGGCTTCATGACCGAGGGGCAGGTTCTGCAGGCAAGGCTGCATCCGGCCGATGTCGTCGACCGCGGCGAGCAGAAAAGTCCGGACTATTACCTCGACTGGGCATTCGACGAGGTCAAGAAGATCGCCAAACCGGGCCAGCACTCGCTTGTTGCCCACACCACCTTCGACGCGAACATCCAGAAGGCAGCGGAAGAATCGGTGGAGTTCCACCTGCGCCAGTTCGGCAAGGAGTACAACGTCACCGAAGGTGCCGTCGTCGTCATCGAGACCAACGGCGCCGTGCGCGCCATCGTCGGCGGCCGCGACTATGGCGCCAGCCAGTTCAACCGCGCCACCAAGGCGCTGCGCCAGACCGGCTCGTCATTCAAACCCTATGTCTATGCAACGGCGATGGAACACGGCTTCACGCCCAACTCCATCATCTCCGGCGGCCCGATCAGCTGGGGGTCCTGGTCGCCGCACAATTACAGCGGCGGATCGGCGGGCAATGTAACTCTGATCATGGCTATGGCCAAATCGATCAACACCGTGCCGGTTCGGCTGGCCAAGGATCACCTTGGCATCGGGCCGATCAAGGCCATGGCCGAGGCGATGGGCGTGGAATCGCCGCTCGAAGCGCACAAGACGATGGTGCTGGGCACCTCGGGCATGACGGTGATGGACCAGGCGACGGGCTACAGCGTGTTCGCCGACAACGGTTTCGTCGGCTTCCGGCACGGCATCAGCCAACTCGTCACCCGCACCGGCGAGGTGGTTTATGATTTCGCCAAGGATGCGCCGCCGCCACACCGGGTGTTGTCGGAGCAGGCGCTGAAATCGATGAACACCATGCTGGCGGCAGTACCGGTGATGGGCACGGCGCGGCGGGCCCAACTTCCCAACATCGTCGTCGCCGGCAAGACGGGCACGACGCAATCCTACCGCGACGCCTGGTTTGTCGGCTTCACCGGCAACTACACGGCGGCGGTATGGATGGGCAATGACGATTTCACGCCGACCAAGAACATGACCGGCGGCTCGCTGCCTGCGATGGTATGGCAGCGCCTGATGGTCTATGCGCACCAGAACATCGACCTCAAGCCGATCCCGGGCATCGACAAGCCCTTCGTCGACGAGGAGATCGCTGCCAAAGCCGAGGAAGCACAGAAGAAGAGCGACGCGCAGGCGGTGGCCGATGCAGCCGCCGAACGGCCGCCGGTGCTGTCCAGCCGCACGACGCAGACGCTGCGGGACATGACCAGCCTGTTCCAGTCGGCGCCCGTCCTCAATACGCCTCAACCGCCGGAGACGCTGTCGGCGCTGTGATGGCGCGCCTCTTCCTTCTCCACCTGTGGGAGAAGGTGGATCGGCGCGCAGCGCCGAGACGGTTGAGGGGTGCTGGCCGGATCACCGTCCTTGCGAAGCTGGAACACCCCTCATCCGACCGAGCTTCGCTCGGCCACCGTCTCCCGCAGGTGGAGAAGGAAGAGGCGGCTGCAATTCTACATCGGCCCGCTTGCCACAAGGCCCTGCGCCGCGATATCCCCGAGCGGCAACTCTTCGGTGTCCCCGGCCCTTCATGCTCAAAACTGCCTTCCTGACGTTGCTTTCGCTTGCCATAGCCATCATCGGCGGTGGCGGCAGCGTCTGGTATGCGCTGAAAGTCCAGGATGGCGTCGGCGCCATCCGGATCGGTCAATGGACAGCCTTTCCCGATATCCGCACTCCCTCCGCCGATCCTTATTCCAAGGCTCGCGTGGCGCGCGAGGGCGTGCTTGCACTCGGCCGTGCCGAGGGGCTGTCCTTCGTCGCCGAGCGAGACACGGGCGGCGCCGAGCTCAAGCGCGAATGCACCTACACCATCGAGGGCGGATTTCCGACGGCGCGGTTCTGGACGCTCTACGCCGCCGACCAGTCGCTCAGCGTGGTCGAGACCGGCAAATCCCGGCTGGCGGCGCTGCAATCCTACGGGGTGGTGCGCCAGCCCGACAATTCGGTGATCATTTCCGCCGGCCATCACCCGATGCCCGGCAATTGGCTGCTGACAGACGGCTTCGGCAGGATGTATTTCGTGCTGACCTTCTACGACACGCCAATCGCCAGCAGCACGGGCCTGTCGGACGTCTCGCTGCCGCGGATCGTCAAGGTCGGCTGCGATGCGTAGTTTTTATGCGGCGATGCGCAGACTTTTGCATGCCGTCCTGCTCGGCCTGCTCGGCGCCGGCATTGTGCACATCGCCGTGCTGCTTCTGGTGCCTGAATTTTCCGAACGCGACGCCTGGTCGCGGCTGTCCATGGCTTCGGATCTCTACAAGATGACGCGGCTCGATGCCGAGGCCGGTGGGGCGCCCGTGGTGAAATCCGTCGACCCGCTGTTTTATGCAACGGCGTGCCGGTTCGACCTGGGCGAAGGTTTGGTCCGCGTCAAGGCACCTGGACATGTCCCGTTCTGGTCGGTGTCGGTCTATGACCGCAGCGGCCACAACATCTATTCCTTCAACGACCACACAGCGACCGGCGGCGTTCTGGATGCCGTGGTGCTGACGCCGGCGCAGATGATCGACGTGCGCAAGGACCTTCCAGAGGATCTTCAGGGGGCGATCTTCGTCGAAGCGCCGATCGAGGAAGGCATCTTCGTCATCCGTGCCTTCGTCCCCGACAGCAGCTGGAAGCCGATCGTGTCGCGCTTCTTCGAACAGAGTTCCTGTGAGTTGCAGGACTTCTAGAGCGTGTCGCGTCTGAACGGATTCAGACGACCCGCTTTAGGTCTTTGTTTTCATGCATGTCGTTCTCCAAAACCGAGGTCACTTTTGGGCGACATGCACTAGACATGATCCCGGACCAAAGGTCCGTGGCCGCCGAAACTCAGTGGTGCGGGACCGGCTTCGTCCCTGGCGATCCCGTCTTGTCGGGATCGACCGGCCGCACTTCGCCGGCATGCGACCGCTCATAGCGGATGCCGGGAAAGATGATCACCGCCGCCGGCATTTCGGCGGTTTGCTTTGCTCTGGTGTTTGGTGCCGTACGCGGCACGAAAGACAGTACCATGCCCATGGTTCGCGCATTCCTCTCGGTTTCCCCGGAGCACAACGCAACGCCTCCAAATGTCATTAAGGCGGCAGAGGGTTAACGGAACGCTAACGGATCGTCGCTAACTTGATCTTTGTTCTTGGTGCTCGCGAAACCGACACAATCCCGGTCGAGCGCGCCAAGCTTGTGTCGAGTACGGGCGTATCCTTCGTGTCATCTTCGGACTTCAGGCAAATCGCGGTACGAAAAGACTCGGGAAAGGCCGAAAGGCTGTTCCGCGCCGCAGTGTCGGCGTTCTGCTCGCTCACCCGCCCTTCACGCCGCGAGATCGGCCAGCTCGAAGACCTGACGCTGCCGCTGTTCAATGACGTGTCCGTCGAATCCCGCCGTTACGTGGCAGCCGCCCTTTCCGAATGCGAATACGCACCCGCCGCCCTGGTGCGCCGTCTTTGCGAGGAACCGGTCGACATTGCCGCGCCGTTGCTCATCCGCTCACGCGCCGTCAGCGACATCGATCTCATCGCCCTGATCGGGCGACATGGCCTGCCGCATGCGCGTGCCATTGCGCGCCGCAAGGGCTTGAACCCGACCATTGCTGACCTGATCAGGGCCCTCGAGAGGCCAACCCTGGTGCGCGCGCCGGACCCGGATGCGAACGCCGCTGGGGCAGACAAGATCGCGCCAGCGAGCGCGGATACCGCCTCCGGCGAGCCAGCCCGGGAACAGACACTCGGCATCGCGGCCGAGAATGCACGGCGCAGGCTGCGCTCGATGATGCGCACCGGCGACGAGAAGACAGCGACCGCCGAGCCTTTCAAGGGCGCCGACACCTATATGAAATTGCGCGAGACAGCGCTGACGGGAAACGCCGCGTTCTTCCAGACCGCGCTCGCCGATGCGCTCGACATCGATTTCGAGACCGCGCGATCGCTCACCGCCAACCAGAATTATGCCTCGCTGCTTGTCGCCTTGCGCTCGCTCGACCTCAGCGAAGACAGGGCCTTCCTGGTCACGGTTGCCGTCTATCCCAGCCAGTTCCCGCACCCGCAGGCTATCCGGACTTTCCTCGACCGCTACCGGCTGCTGCATCGCGAGGCGGCCCAGGACAAGATGCGGTCGTGGAGAGCGGAAATCCTTTCAAGGGTGGTTCGCGGCGCAGCACCTGCCAACAGCGATACACGCACCGCTTCGAACAGCGACGATGCGGCGGCTTCTTCCGGCCTCAGGGCGTCTTCACGGAAATAAGCTCCTCGACGGGCACGGCACCGGCCTCGATTTCGACCACCCAGATGTCGGGATCGAATTTTTTCTCCCGTTCCAGCCTGGCTTCGAGCACCGCGGGATCGTCACCAGCTCCGAGCAGAGTGAAAAACCGGTCGTCGGGCTTGGCCGAATCATAGCTTGTCTGCGGCGCCGGCCCGAACAGGGCAACCTCACCCAGCCTGCCCCGCGCCAGCACGAACACAGCGCCGGCCTCGGTCGCGCCACGCTTGACCACGGCGGCAAATCCACCGGCGCCGAAAATCCGGCGCAACAGGGCCGAAACCCACAGATCCGATGTGACGCGCATGAGAGAGCTCCCGAAACTGCCGGTTCTCTATCGATATTTCCGCCGCTCGGCGAGCCGTCGTTTCGGCCGTCAGTTGGTCAGGCCGATCTCGCGCATCTTGACATAGACGATCTCATCGGGCTCGCCGGTCTGCGGCAGCCCGAACAGCGACTGGAATTCCTTGATCGCCGCCTTTGTGCGCGCGCCGACGACACCATCCAGCTG
>NZ_RZPB01000436.1:0-5313 GCF_003998535.1 Mesorhizobium sp. M7A.F.Ca.AU.002.02.1.1
AATCTATTTCATATACTATGATATGCATTGCTCGGCATTTTTTACACGTGGTAAACCGCGACAATATAACCTGATATATGGTGGCTTCCGGAGGCTTCCCTAACGGAGGACTGGCCGGGATATTTTGGTAAATCGAAGTATAAAATTGAATAAAATTTTAAATAAAATAGATGAAGACAGTTGCTGGATATTTATCCACCTTCCTTTCCAATAATTTGAGACAAGATTGGTAGCGTCCACAGTCAAAGGTGGGCGTTATGAAAAAGCAAAAATCGGTTCCGGGGAAAACCGGGCTCCAGATGCTCCTGCTGGCAATCGGGCTTGTCGGCCTGGCGGGGCCGTCATTCGCCAGCGATATCCCCGCACCCGGCAGGCCCCAGGAGAAGGTCCAGACGCCGCCCTGTCTCGGCGGTGTTTCACTGACGAGGCCCCAGCCCTGGCAGCCTGCGGACGCTTACCGGATCGGCATGGTCACCGGCAGCTATGGCCCGGATGTCGGCCGCGGGGACGGCTCGTCAACGGCGCGAGATGACGCCGGGATAGATCCGGTGCAGACCGCGTCGATTATTCCAGGGGTCTTCGGATCGGTTGCCTTGTCCATGCGCAATTTTCCCGTCGCGGCGCGCTGGGCGCCTGTCTACCGGGCAATCACCGCTTGTTCGGCAGGCAGCCCCTGCGAGCACAAGAGCACGGCTTTTGCCGGCATGATCGCTGCCGCTCAAGGCAAGGGATTCAGCGAGAAGCTGTCCTTCGTCAACAGCAGCGTCAATCGCCTGATCGCCTACAGGAAAGACAGCGTCGTCTACGGCAAGCTCGACTATTGGGCGAAGCCTTCGGAGATTCTCGAGCGGCGAGCCGGCGATTGCGAGGATTTTGCCATCCTCAAGATGACGGCCCTGCTGAGGGCCGGCATTCCGACGCAAAGCATGGCGCTTGTCGTCCTCCAGGATCGCAAGAGAGGCTTCTTTCACGCAGTGCTGTCGGTGAGCACAGGCAGCGGCACCTTCATTCTCGACAGCCTCAGCAACACCGTTATGCGTGACAGCGATCTCCCGGATTACGTCCCGCTCTATTCGTTCAGCACGGACCGGGCCTGGATCCACGGTTCAAGACCGGGCGGCGCCCAGATGGCCGACATCAAGGGCGGTTTCGCAACCGTCGCACCCGGCGAAGGTTTTCAGCCATAGGGTTTCGGCCAGTCCAAGCCATAGGTTCTCGCCAAAGACTGGCGGGCATTCAGCCGCCGAAGACGAACGCCATCAGCAGCTCCGGCTCGAGCAACGGGGCCCGCACCGCATTCAATTGCCCCCGGTATCGACGGTCACCCGCGCCGATGACAAAACCGGTGGCCACCGGCGATTCGCCATTGGCGTCGAGCCGCGTGAAGATGTCGGCCACATTGAGGTCCAGCGCCAGCTTGAGGTCGTGCCGTGCGTCATCGCTTGGGGCGATCGGCAATTGGCGCTTGACCAGTTGCTGGAACGGCGCGTTGAACGACAGGATCTTCTTCGAAGAAGCCAGGGCAAAGGCCGGAGACGGGCACGCGACCAGTATGGCGTTGATGGTGTTGATCGATGCAAGCCTTCGCAAGGTCAGGTTTTCGTCCCCCAACCCACGCATGCAGGCCACCCTGATCGCGGATGTCAGATTGCCTGTCTGGGCCTGGCTTTCGGCGATCTCGTCGATGAGCATGCCGATCGTGCACTTCCTGCTTTCGGCCATCTGCTTCAGCGACATCCAGAATGCCCGCTCCAGACGAATGCCGCGCCGTATGCCACCGCGCGCCACGACCCGAAACTCCAGCCCGAAATCCTCGGCGGCGACTGGCGCAAGCAGCCGCTCGCGATCGGAATGATGAGGGCTGGCGCTACCGCTCACTCATCGCCTCCTCGCGCGCCTTGTTGATCGGCTTCAGGAGGTAGTGCAGGATCGTCTTGCGCCCGGTCTTGATGTCGACCGAGCAGATCATTCCGGGGATGATCGAATAGGCCTTGCCGTCTCTTTGAAGGGTCGATTTGTCCGTCGCCACGCGCACCTGATAATAGGGCTCCCCCGTTTTCTGATCGACCAGGCTGTCGGCTGTGATGTTGGAGACCTTGCCCTCGATGCCGCCGAAGATCGAGAAGTCATAGGCGGTGACCTTGATAAGGGCTTCCTGGTCGGGCCGGATGAAGGCGACATCCCGCGGCGAGACCCGTGCCTCCACCAGCAACGTTTCGGAGGTTGGCACGATGCCGGCCACGACGGCGCCAGGCTGGACGAAGGCGCCGACCGTGTTCAGCTCCAGCGTGTTGACGATGCCGTCCACGGGAGACCGGATATCGGTGCGCGCGACCTTGTCGGTGGCTCCCCTTATGGTCTCATCCACCACCGAAAGGTCCGCCAGCGCCTGGGTAAGGTCGTCCAACGCCTCCTGCTGCAATTGCAGGCCGAGTTCCTCGACCTGAAGCTGAGCTTCCGTGATCGACGATTTGATCTTCTTTATCGTTTCGCCGGCAAGGTTCAGCTGGCCGTTGAGTTCGGTCTGTTCGCGCTCTACCCGGAGCTGCTCGGTCCTTGCCATCAGGCCTTTCTTGACCATCGCGTCGACGAGTTTTGCCTCCTGGTCGCTGACCGCCAGGTTCTTGGTAAGACGATCGGAATTGGCCTCCGCCTCGGCAAGTTCCTTCTCGCGCTGATCGAGGCGTGACTTGAGCACGGACAGCTTGTTGTCGAAGTTCCCGCGCCGGGCGATGAGCAGCTTCTGTTCATTGTCGCAGATTTGCGGAGCGACCGACTGGATGTCCTGCGGGCACGGAAATGGGCCCGAGAGATTGCCGGCCTGTTCGTATTTCAGCCTTGCTATGCGCACTTCCAGCGCGCGCGCCTTGGCCTGCTGCTCGCCAAGGCTGGACGTGTTGAGCGTGTTGTCCAGGCGGATGATGAGATCGTTCTTCTTGACGACCTGGCCGATCGTCACGGCGATTTCCTGAACCACACCGGCCTCGCTCGCCTGGATGATCTGGGTCTTGGAAGCAGGTATGACCTTGCCGTCGCCGCGTGCGATCTCATCGACTTCGGCAAAGGACGCCCAGGCGACAAAAACGACGAAGAGCGCTCCGATGATGAATATGGACGCCGACGCAAACAGCGGCGGCCGATCTTCCCTGGCAAGCATTTCCCACGCCCCAACGCATTGGATGCAGCAATAATTGTTTTGTCAGGCGCTTGTTTTCTGCAACGCCTGTATGACTTGGTCCTTCGGTCCGTCGGCAACGATTTTGCCCTGTTCGATAACGATCAGGCGGTCGGCCAGTTCAAGCATGCTGAACCGATGTGTGGAGACGATCAGCGTGGTGTCGCGGTCAAAGGCGACTTTGAGCTGCTTGATCAACTGGCGTTCGGAAGCAAGATCCATCGAGCCCGACGGCTCGTCCAGAAAGACGATTTTCGGTTTGGTCAGCAGCAGGCGCGCGATCGCCACCGTCTGCCTTTGGCCGCCGGAAAGATTGGTGCCGCGCTCGCCGACATTCATGTCGTAGCCGCGCGGGTGGCGTGAAACGAAATCATCGACGCCGGCAGCCTTTGCCGCTTCGATGATCTGTTCGTCTGTAGCCTCGGGGCATGCCATCAGGAGGTTCTCCTTGATGGTGCCCGAGAACAGGTCGCCGGCCTGCGCAACGATGCCGACCGCGGCGCGAACCTCGGACGGGTGATACTGGCGAATGTCGATCCCATCCAGCAGCAACTCACCGGAAGTCGGCAGGAAGAGCCGGCCGACCAGCCGACCCATCGTCGTCTTTCCCGATCCTATGCGGCCGATGATGCCGATCCGCTCACCCGGCTTGACCGAGAAATTCAGGCCGGTCAAAACTTCGTTTTCCGAGCCTGGATAGACAAACCCGACATTCCTGAACACCATCGCCCCCTTGCGGATGGGGCGGTTGACGAAGCCCACCGTGTCGGGTCGATCTTCCGGTTGAGCCATGATCGAATTCACCATCCTCAGCGAGAGCATGGCCTGGCGGAACCGGGACAACGTTATGGCGATCTGGCCGAGCGGCGCCACGGCCCTGCTCGCCAGCATCACCGTTCCTATGATTGCTCCTGTCGAAACATGCCCTTCCGAGAAGGCATAGGCGCCGGCCACGACCAGGGCGACGGTCACCAGCTGCTGTATGGACTGGGTGATGTTGCCCGCCGCCGCCGAAAGCTGCTTGATCTTCTCGGACGTGTTGGCGGCGTTCTTGGAGTGCTCTCCCCATTTCCGCAGCAGATACGCCTCGGCGCGCAGCGACTTGATGGTCTCCAGCGTCGAGATCGATTCGACCAGCAGGGCCTGGCGCTGCGATGCTTCGTTCATCGAGGCGGCGACGCGCTTGCCGATGCGGCGCTGGGTGACCAGGCCGACGATGACGGACATCACGAAGGCCAGCGCCGGTATGATCACCAGCCAGCCGCCTATTGCATAGATCACAAGGAGAAAGACGAAGACGAATGCCGTGTCGATGAACACGCTTATGGTGTTGGAGGTGAAGAACTCCCTGACGAACTCATATTGCGTGACCCTGTTTGCGTATTCGCCGGTCGAGCCGGGGCGCGCCGAAAGCGACGAGTTCAGCACTTTTTCGAACAGCAGATAGGATATCCGCAGATCCGCCTTGCGCCCGGCATAGTCGATGAGGGAAGCCCTTGCCGTCTTCAAAAGCAGGTCGAACAGGATGACCGCACCGATGCCGAGAGCCAGGACCCACAGTGTCGATATCGCCTTGTTCGGCAGGATCCTGTCGTAGACGTTCATGGTGAAGATCGGCGAGGCTATGGCCAGCAGATTGATGAACACCGCCGCCAGGACGACTTTCGAGTAGGTGCGCCAGAAAGCGCCCATCGTCCCCGTAAGCCAATGTCTTCGCTCGATCCTGGCCGCCGAGCCGACCGACATGGTCTCGGCGGCATTGGCATAGGTGATCGAAAAGGAAGCGCCGCCGCTGATGTAGCTGGCGGCCAGTTCCGACCGGCCGATCGTGGTGCGGCCGTCTTCCTGGGGCGCGGTGATATACGCATCGCCTTCGCCTAGAGCCAGCAGGGCGACGGGCAATTGGCTGACGCGAAAGACGATGGCCGGCAGGTCGATACGCCCCCTGAGAAAATCGCGATGATTGAACTCGGTGACTTCCAGGCCGATGCGTTCGGCAAGGTGCCTGATGTCGTCGGCCGCAATTCGCGTGTCCGAGAGCGGCACGCCGGCAAACAGCACGGTCTCCGCGCTCGGCCTGCCGAGATATCCGGCAACGGCCGAGAAGCAGGCCTTGAACGGCTCCTTCGGGGAGAGGA
>NZ_RZPB01000437.1:0-5243 GCF_003998535.1 Mesorhizobium sp. M7A.F.Ca.AU.002.02.1.1
TGGCGAGGCCGAGCGCACAGGGACAAGCGATGATCAGCACCGACACCGCCGAGACGATGGCAAAGATCAGGCTGGGCTCGGGTCCAAACACGGCCCAAGCGATGAAGGCGACAATCGCGACAAGGACGACGGCCGGGACAAAGTAGAAAGAAACGCGATCAGCCAACCCTTGGATCGGGGCGCGCGAGCGCTGCGCCTTGGCGACGAGCTCGACGATGCGCGCCAGCGTCGTCTCGGCGCCGACCTTCTCAGCGCGCATGATCAGCGCACCATTCTTGTTGAGCGTGCCGCCGGTCAGCGCATCGCCCTCGACCTTCTCGACCGGCAACGGCTCGCCCGTGATCATCGATTCGTCGAGCGAGGACCGTCCTTCCAGCACCGTGCCATCGACCGGCACGGCGTCACCGGGGCGTATGCGCAGGCGATCGCCGGCCTTGACGGCGGCGAGGGGCACGTCGTTTTCGGAACCATCGGCGGCGATCAGCCGCGCTGTCTTCGGTGCGAGATCGAGCAAGGCGCGGATCGCCGAGCCGGTCTTTTCACGGGCGCGCAGCTCCAGCACCTGGCCAAGGAAGACCAGCGCGACGATGACGGCGGCAGCCTCGAAATAAACCGGCACCGCACCGCCATGGCCGCGGAACTGATGCGGAAAGATATCCGGAAACAGCGTGGCGACGACGCTGTAGAGATAGGCGGCGCCGACGCCGAGCGAGATCAGCGTCCACATGTTGGGGCTGCGGTTGACGAGCGAATCCCAGCCGCGGTGGAAGAAAGGCAGTGCCGCCCACAACACGACGGGGCTGGCCAATGCCAGCTCAAGCCAGACCTTCGTCCGCTCGTCGACAAAAGCCTGGAAAGTCAGGCCAAGCATCGGCGCCATGGCGACGACCAGCAAAGGGACGGATAGAGCGGCACTGACCCAGAATCGCCTGGTGAAATCGACCAGTTCCGGATTGGGACCCTCGTCACCCGTTGGTACGCCCATCGGCTCCAGCGCCATGCCGCATTTCGGGCAGGATCCGGGCTTGTCGCGGACGATCTCCGGGTGCATCGGGCAGGTGTATTGCGTGCCCTTGGGCATCGGCTGCGGTGCTGGCCTGCCGCCGAGATATTTTTGCGGCTCCGCCTCGAATTTCGCCTGGCAAGCGGCCGAGCAGAAATAGAAGCCCTGGCCTTCGTGGCGGGCAAAATGACTGGCTGTCGCGCGGTCGACGCTCATGCCGCAGACCGGATCGGTGGCGGTCAGGAATTTTTCCAGTTCGGCGACGAATTTCGTGCGGCAGCCCTGGCTGCAGAAATGATAGAGATGGCCATCATGCTCGGCCGTCGGCTTGCCAGCCGCCGGATCGACAGTCATGCCGCAGACCGGGTCGCGGACGACGCTCTTCGTGGTGGGCACGGCGCCTTTTGTCGAGCAGCAGCTGCCGTGCGCGTGATGATCGTGATCTGAATGCGTCATTCGAAAATGCCTTGATGGATCGGTGTGTGACGTGGAGATAGGGCTTCCAGTAACTGGAAGGTCAAGGGCTGTTTCGACTTTTCTTCTCCGGTCCACGGCGCGTCCATCCACCCCAGAAAAAGTCTCACGCGGCAACACCAGGCCTGCTAGAAAGCGCGAGCGTCGCGGGGGTGGGGATTTTCTTCGGCAATGAAGCGTCTGGTCATCAATCTCGATCGGTCTCCCGATCGCCTTGCCCGTGTGACGGCGGAGTTTGCCCGCATCGGCGTTGCATTCGAACGCGTTCAGGCCATAGACGCACGCGACCGGCCGGAGCTGGACCAGCTGCCGCAAAATGTCGGATATCGGAACAGGCTGCCATTGACTGACGGCGAGATCGCCTGCCTGCTCAGTCACCGGGCCTGCTGGGCTGTCATCGCGCAAGGCGACGCCCGCTACGGGGCGATTTTCGAGGACGACATCGTCTTTGCCGCAAAAGCCGGCGCATTGCTTCGCGACAGCGACTGGATCCCAGCCGATGCCGAAGTCGTCAAGCTCGAAAGCTACTTCTGTAAGACCGTGATCCGACGCAAGCGCATTGCCATCGGTCACGGCTTTTCCACATCCAAACTCGACGCCGAACATATAGGAACCGCCGGCTACATCATCTCCAGGCAAACCGCGCTCGACCTGATCAAGGCCACCGAGGAGATCGGCATCGCTGTCGACGACCTTGTCTTCAACCCCGAGTTTTCGGTTTTGCGAGGCGAGACGATCTATCAGCTTGTTCCTGCGCTCTGCGCGCAAGATCAGTTCCTTGGCGACAGGGCGCTCCAATTGCCAAGCCTGCTCAGAGAAAAGCGGGATATCCAGTGCGCCGCACCCGCCGGGACCGGGAAACGCAGAAAGACAGCCATAGCGAGGGTCAAAGCCGAGGCTCGGCGAATAGGCAAGCGCATTGTCGATTTCGGTCGACTGAAGCGGAGAATGGTCATTCCATTTACTTATCCGAGCCAAAACTCAGCCGGGTCTTGAACCGGCTTCAACGCCCCATACCCAGCGCCGCCAAAACGCGCTATAGACGCCGCCGAAACGGCAAGGCCGACTGGATATATGGCAAGAATCTCCCTGAAGCTCGACGAATTGATCGACGGCGAAGCCTTGCGCCGCGAGATGACCGCGCTGACCGCGGGCACGGCGGGCGACGGCTCAGGGCAGGCTGCGCGCAATGGTGTGCTCCAGCTGCTCAAGGGACGACTGGCGGACGGGCGCGCCATTGCCGAACGCATGCTGAGGGACGATGGCGGCGGCAGCGCCTGCGCGGCGCGGCTGTCGCATCTCATGGACGAGATCATCCGGGCGCTTTACGATTTCGCCGTCACCCATGTCTACCGGGTCAAGAACCCGTCCTCCGCGGAGCGCATGGCCGTCGTCGCTGTCGGCGGCTACGGCCGTGGAACGCTGGCGCCGGGGTCCGACATCGACCTGTTGTTCCTGCTGCCTTACAAGCAGACGCCGTGGGGCGAACAGACAGTCGAATACATGCTCTATATGCTGTGGGACCTGGGGCTGAAGGTCGGCCACGCCACACGCAATATCGACGAATGCCTGCGCCTGTCGCGCACCGACGTCACCATCCGCACCTCGATCCTCGAAGCACGTTTCCTGTGGGGCGAGGAAAAGCTCTATGATGAACTGATGCTGCGCTTCGACCATGAGGTGGTGCGCACGACCGGCCCCGAATATGTCCAGGCCAAGCTTGCCGAACGCGATGACCGCCATGCCAAGGCCGGCGAAAGCCGCTATCTGGTCGAGCCCAACGTCAAGGACGGCAAGGGTGGCCTGCGCGATCTGCAGACGCTGTTCTGGATCGGCAAATATTTCTACCGGGTGCGCACCGGCGAGGAATTGGTCGATAAAGGCGTCTTCACCGAGGGTGAGTACCGCGAGTTCCAGAAAGCCGAGGATTTCCTGTGGGCGGTACGCTGTCACATGCATTTCCTCACCGGCAAGGCCGAGGAGCGGCTGCATTTCGACATCCAGCGCGAGATCGCCGAACGGCTCGGCTACACCACGCACCCCGGCCTGTCGGCGGTCGAGCGCTTCATGAAGCACTACTTCCTCGTTGCCAAGGACGTCGGCGACCTGACCCGCATCTTCTGTGCCGCGCTCGAGGAGGAGCAGGCCAAGCACGTGCCGGGCTTCAACCGCATCTTCCTGACTTTCTCGCGGCGCAAGCGCAAGCTGGCCGGCACGTCGGACTTCATTGTCGACAACCACCGCATCAACATCGCCGACGACCAGGTGTTCGAGCGCGATCCGGTCAATCTGCTCAGGCTGTTCTGGTTCGCCGACAAGCACGGTCTGGAATTCCACCCCGATGCGCTGAAGCTGCTGACCCGTTCGCTCGGCCTGGTCAACAAGTCGCTGCGGCGCGACGAGGAGGCCAACCGGCTGTTCCTCGACATATTGACCTCGGATCGCAATGCCGAACTCAATCTGCGCCGCATGAACGAGGCCGGGCTGCTCGGCAGGCTGATCCCGGATTTCGGCAAGATCGTCGCCATGATGCAGTTCTCGATGTACCACCACTACACGGTGGACGAGCACCTCATCCGCTGCATCGGCGTGCTGGCCGAGATCGAACGCGGCGACGGCGAAAAGGTCCATCCCCTGTCGCACACGCTGATGCCGGGGCTGAAGAAGAGCCGCGAGGCGCTCTATGTCGCCGTACTGCTGCACGACATCGCCAAGGGCAGGCCGGAGGACCATTCCGAGGCGGGGGCCAGGATCGCACGCCGCATCTGTCCGCATATGGGGCTGTCGCCTGCCGATACCGAGACCGTTGCCTGGCTGGTCGAGAACCATCTCGTGATGTCGATGACAGCCCAGACCCGCGACCTCAACGACCGCAAGACCATCGAGGATTTCGCCGCGATCGTGCAGTCGGTCGAGCGGCTGAAGCTGCTTTTGATCCTCACCGTCTGCGACATCAGGGGCGTCGGACCGGGTGTCTGGAACGGCTGGAAGGGCCAGTTGCTGCGCACGCTCTACTACGAGACCGAATTGCTGTTGACCGGCGGGTTTTCGGAAGTGTCGCGCGCGCAACGCACGGCGGCGGCGCGCGAGCGTCTGGCCGAGGCGCTTGCCGACTGGCCGGACAAGGCCCGCAAGCGCTATGTCGGCCAGCACTACGAGAATTACCTTTTGACCGTCGATCTCGCAGACCAGCTGCGCCATGCCGAATTCATTCGTGAGGCTGACGCGTCAGGCAACAAGCTTGCCACCATGGTCAAGACCCACCAGTTCGAGGCGGTGACCGAAATCACCGTGCTGGCGCAGGACCACCCCCGCCTGCTCTCGGTCATCGCCGGGGCGTGCGCCGGGGCCGGCGGCAACATTGTCGACGCGCAGATCTTCACGACGTCGGACGGCCGTGCGCTCGACACGATCCTGATCAGCAGAGAATTCGACCGCGACGAGGACGAGCGCCGGCGTGCCGAGCGTGTCGGCCGGCTGATCGAGGACGTGCTGTCGGGCAAGAGCTGGCTGCCGGAAATGATCGAGAAGCGCACCAAGCCGCGGCGCGGCTCCAAGGTGTTCAAGATCCCGCCGCGTGCCGAAATCCGCAACACGCTGTCGAATCGTTTTTCGGTCATCGAGGTCGAGGGCCTCGACCGGCCTGGGCTGCTGTCGGAGATCACCGGAACGCTTTCCGACCTGTCGCTTGACATCGCATCGGCCCACATCACCACCTTCGGCGAAAAGGTCATCGACACTTTCTATGTCACCGATCTCACTGGCC
>NZ_RZPB01000438.1:0-5241 GCF_003998535.1 Mesorhizobium sp. M7A.F.Ca.AU.002.02.1.1
GCCGGTGTCGTTGACGCCTGGGGACAAGGCGCCACGACACTGGTTTCCGCAACTGTCGATCAGCGTGCTGGAGCCGATGACCATCACTGAGTTGGTGGCGCGCAACCCCGAGCAGGCCTCGAACACCAACGCGCTGTTCGACCGTGTCGCCGAGGCGCGGCTCTTCGGCACCAACCTCGATCGTGGCCTGTTCCTGGCCATGCGCGATGCCGCCGACCGCGTCGGCGCTTCGCATATCATCATCGAGGACGTGATCTCCGGCGCGCTGAGCTACCGCAAGCTGTTCATCGGCGCCCGCGTCCTGGGCAGGCGCTTCGAGGCGGTAACGGCTCCGGGCGAGGCAGTCGGCGTGATGCTGCCCAATGCCAATGGCGTCGTGCTGTCGCTCACCGGCCTTCTGTCGGCCGGCCGGGTGGCGGCGATGATCAACTACACGGCCGGGCCGGCGAGCGTCACCGCGGCCGTGCGCACGGCGGTGATAAGGACCGTGATTTCGTCCCGCGCGTTCGTCGAGAAGGCCGACCTTGCCGATATCGTCGCGGCGGTCGAAAAGGGCGGCGCCAGGCTTCTCTGGCTCGAGGATGTGCGGGAGAGCGTCACCGCGCTGGACAAGCTTGCCGCCGCCTTGCTGTGGCGCTGGCCGCTGCAGCGACAGGACGCGGCCAAGCCGGCGGTGATCCTGTTCACCTCGGGCTCGGAAGGCACGCCGAAGGCAGTCGTGCTGTCGCACAAGAACCTTTACGCCAACGCCATGCAGGCTGAGGCGCGCATCACCATCTCGCCCGCCGACATCCTGCTCAACGTGCTGCCGGTGTTCCATTCGTTCGGCCTGACGGGCGGCACCATCCTGCCGCTGGTCACCGGGGTAAAACTGTTCCTCTACCCCTCGCCGCTGCACTACAAGATCATCCCCGAGGTTGCGCGCAAGGGGAAACCGACCATTATGTTCGGCACCGACACGTTCCTCGCCAACTATGCGCGTACCGCCAAGGACGGCGATTTTTCCAGCCTGCGCTTCGTCGTTGCCGGCGCCGAGGCGGTGAAGCCGGAAACCCGCCGCGTCTATCGCGAACGCTTCCAGGCCGAGATCATCGAAGGGTTCGGGCTGACAGAGGCGGCGCCGGTGGTTGCCGTCAACACGGCAATCCATGGCCGCGACGGTACCGTCGGGCGGCTGCTGCCGGCCATGCGCATGAAGCTTGAGCCGATCGAAGGCATTTCCGATGCCGGCCAATTGTGGCTCGACGGACCGAACCTGATGATGGGCTATATGACATCGGACCGCCCCGGTGAATTGCAGCCGCTGACGGGCTGGCACGACACCGGCGACATCGTCGCTGTCGACCGCGAAGGCTTCATCACCATTCGCGGCCGCGCCAAGCGCTTCGCCAAGATCGCCGGCGAGATGGTGTCGCTGGGTGCTGTCGAGATGCTGGTGCAGTCGTTGTGGCCGGAAGAACGCCATGCGGCGGTAGCGGTGCCGGACAAGAGGCGCGGCGAGCGCATTGTGCTGGTCACCACCGCCGACGACGCCAATCCCGACGAGTTGCGCAGATTCGGCAAACAAGCGGGCGCCGCCGAACTGATGGTGCCCAACGACATCGTCAAGGTCGAGGAAATCCCGGTGCTGGGTTCGGGCAAGACCGACTATGTCTCGACCCGAAAGCTGGCGATCGACAGGCTGGGGCTCGGCGTCGCGGCCTGAGTCGGATCAAGCACTTCCGCCGACCTTCTAACCTATATCCGAAGGCGGTACCTTCTCGCCCTCCAGCTTGGCGCGTTTCGAATAGGCGCGCACACTGAACGGCAGGAAGATCAGGTAGCCGGCAACCGAAGCGGTCAGCGTGTACCAGGGGTAGGTCATCAGCAGCAGTACGTAGAGCACGACACCCAGGATGATCGGCAACACCCTGTCGCCCGGGATTTTCAGGCTCTTGCCGGAATAGACCGGCAGCCGGCTGACCAGCAGGAAGGCGACCAGTATGGTAAAGCCGGTGGCGACGAAGGCCGCTGGACGACTGGGCTCCAGCCCTGTGCGCAGGAAATAGAGATAGAGCGGCAGCATCACCAGCACAGCACCAGCCGGCGCCGGCACGCCGACGAAATATTCGGACTGCCATATCGGGCGGTCGGCCTTCTCGTCGTCGAGCACGTTGAAGCGGGCGAGCCTTAGCCCGCAGGCGATGGCGAACAGCAAGGCCGCAATCCAGCCCGGCGAGCCGGCACGGTCGAGCAGGAAGGCATAAAGCACCAAAGCCGGGGCGACGCCGAAATTGACGATGTCGGCCAGCGAATCCATCTGGGCGCCGAATTTGGAGGTTGCCTTCAGCATCCGCGCCAAGCGGCCATCAATGCCGTCGAGGAAAGCGGCCAGCAGCACCATCACCACGGCCGGCTCGAAGCGGCCTTCGAAGCCGAAGCGGATGCCCGACAGACCGGCGCAGATGGCAAGCACGGTGACGAGGTTGGGCAGCACCATGCGCATCGGGATCTCGCGGATGCGCGGACCGCCGCTGGCATGGGCCTCGAACTTCTTATACTGCGTGCCCACGGCTCAGGAAATCCGCACGAGGGGTGTGCCGGCGACACCGCCGAATTCGGCCAGCACGGTTTCGCCGCCGACCGCTGTCTGGCCGACGGCAACGCGCGGCGTGGCGGTCAAGGGCAGGAAGACATCGACGCGCGAGCCGAAGCGGATCAAGCCGAAACGCTCGCCGGTGCCGATCGAGCCGCCCGCCTCGGCCCAACAGACGATCCGCCGCGCCACCAGGCCGGCGATCTGGACGGCGGCGATCGTGCCGTTGGGGCTTTCGATGACCAGGCCGTTGCGCTCGTTCTCGGTGCTGGCCTTGTCGAGTTCGGCGTTGAGGAATTTTCCGGGCCGGTGTTCGATCCTGACGATACGACCGCGTACCGGGGCGCGGTTCACGTGACAGGAAAAGACATTCATGAACACCGAGATGCGGGTCATCTCGACATTGCCGAGGCCGAGTTCGCGCGGCGGCACGGCCGGCCCGACCGCCGAGATGATGCCGTCGGCGGGGCTGACCACCAAGCGGTCGTCGACCGGCGTGACGCGCTCGGGATCGCGGAAGAAATAAACGCACCAGGCCGTCAGGATCAGACCGATCCAGAACAGGACCGAGGAGAAATAGCCGAGGAAAAGCGTCGCCGCGCCAAAGGCCGCGATGAAGGGATAGCCTTCGCGATGGATCGGTACGAACGCGTTCTTGACCGTATCGACAAGGCTCATCAGCTAAAAACAGGCTCCGTTTCAAGTCCGGCCTCAATAGCCGAAAGCCCCCCTCGCCGCAACGCAACAATCGGCGGCGCGGGCGAACGGGCAAGGGCCTGTCGCCTCAGGATAGCCGAACGCTCCGCGTTCGTGAGGTCGCGACCGGCTCGCATGCCTGTGCCACTGGCGTCAGAATTTCGAGACAATCAGCCCAGATCAGTTGGCACCATCGGCTTCGGCGCGCACAAAATGTTCTTCGATCTCAAGCCTATGGGCATCCGCCAGCGGATCTTCGGCGCCCGACCTCAAGAGCGCGCTCCCGTTGGGAGAGGACACCAAAAACAGCAGTCTACCGTCAGCAGCAACTGTCCAACTGACGACCGATCCTCCCTCGCTCGGAATCAGCATCGATGGCAAAGCAACTGCTCCTGCCGTATCAATTCCAGCCCTGCGCAAAAGAAGGTCGAGGGCTGCTGGTGCCCCGTATTCATCAGCCAGTTCGATGACTGTCGCTATTGAATCAGCGCCGACATGCGACAGCTTCAGACCGACACGTGGAGCACCTTCGCCAAGTAACTCATCAACGCTATCGACCGGTCCGAGGTCGAGTTGCAGTTCTGTACCATCAGCAGCCAGGTACTGGTATGCAGCCGCATGCGTTGGCGTGACTACGCACAAACGCACCCTGCCGGCGTTGGTTACGACCGGAAATGTCATCTGCTTCTCGCCATCTATGTCCAACATCCGTCCTTTGCCGAGCCCGAGCTTAACCTCGGGCTGCGGCAAAGCTGCACAGGCGAGCCCGATGCCCACTTCAAGTCGGCTCGTCATCACTGCTTTCAGATGGAACACCGAACGATGGCGCAATCGAGGTTCGCGCCTGGAGTTGGCCATCACAATGTCAAGAGTGGCCTCCTGGCATTCGGCATCGTCGACAATCTCCAGTTCAGGCCAGGAGGCTATCCAACCCACTGCGCGGGCAAGCATCGGGACGCTGTCTTCCTCCTTGTAAAAAAGATCGTCGAGTCCATCAAGGAAATCAGCGCGGCCACCTTCGAATCCAGTCTGTTCCTCCGCTTCCTTGGGATGTTCCCGGACCCAAGCAACCATCTGTTTCAAAATAGCTAAATGGTTTTCTGCTCGCATTCCAGCCAAAGCCAAATGCACATCCGAGGTGACTTTATCGAGGTGATCACGGTAATTGTGAATAAATTGGCTATGGCCGCCATTAGCCACTTCCATCCCGTATAGGTAAGCGTGAAAAAACTGCCTCGCTGACGGCGGTATTTCGTGATCTTTGTAGAGGCCCTGATCAAACATTGCGGTCACGAAATCCATGACTGCAGTCACGAGGTCAGCAACGTAGTTTTCCTTAGCGGCGCGCTCGACTGCTGAAAACGGGACAACAATTGAAGTCACGCGCGGACTGGCCGTCGGTTGCTCCGGCTGGTGCGCCGAAATCGTTGTCGACTGCTGCAGCCTTTTCTTTCGCGAAAAAATTCCGAACATTCCAAAGCCTTCTTACCCGGAGGAAAGCAATACCGGTAGATCAGAGTCTGTCAGCAGAATATCACTTGGAAAAGTGGATAAAAAGGCGCTTGAAATTCATTTTCACTGCGTCTTACCAATATTTTGAAGAACACTTCAACCGATAGTTTGAAGAACACTCCAAAAACTGACCTCGAGGCTTCGTCGCGAACTCAGCAAAGAGCAGCCAAACCAAAATTATCGGTTCTGTGCCTGTCGGCAGACCGCTGCCTCGCCCGTCCTTGGTGAGACAGCGCCATCATGGACCATTTGGCGATGCTGACGCACTCAACAAGGAGTCCCCTACATGCAGAAACCACCTGCCCCCCAAGCGCATCTCGTCACTGCCGGTCTCGCTTTCGGCGAGTCGCCGCGCTGGCATGACGGACGGCTGTGGCTTTGCAACTGGGGCACCGGCGAGATTATCGCCGTCGATGCCGACGGCAACCGCGAGGTCATGCTCACCGTCCCGGCTGTCC
>NZ_RZPB01000439.1:0-5229 GCF_003998535.1 Mesorhizobium sp. M7A.F.Ca.AU.002.02.1.1
GGCGCCGACCCCGCCGCCGCAGGACAAGACCGCTGCCATCGATCCGACGCCCGAGGTCAAGCCCGACGCCGTCGCTGAAGCCATAGCGCAGGAGCCGCCCGCCGAGGCGACGCAGCTGCCGGATTCCGCTCCCGCGCCGGAAGCGCGGCCGAAGCCGCAGCCGGCGCAGGCCGAAAGCGCCAAGGCGCCGGAGCGCAAGGACGCCGACAAGCCGGTCAAGGAAGCGTCGTCGAAGCCGAAATCCGATGACAAGCAATTCAACGCCGACGAGATCTCCGCGCTCCTCGACAAGCAGAAACCATCCGGCGGCGGCGCCAAGCGCTCGACCCAGCAGGCGTCGCTCGGCGGCGACAAGGACCAAGGTCAGAAGCTCTCCAGGTCCGAAATGGGTGCCCTGGAAAGCCAGCTCGGCGGCTGCTGGACCCTTCCTGTCGGCCTTGAAGGTTCCGAGAACTTCCTCGTCGTGGTGCGGTTCAACCTGGATGCATCCGGTAAGCTGGACGGGCGCCCGGCGGTCGAAAAGTCGAGCGGAAATCGCCAGTTCGACGAAAGTGCCGTTCGTGCGGTGCAAAAATGCGATGTCACCGGCCTGCAAGTTCCCGCCGGCAAGCAGGACATCTGGGCCGACGTCCGCGTCACCTTCGATCCAAGGGAGATGCTCGGCCTCTAAGGCCCTGTCATCCGAAAATCAGTACGAGAAGCGAGAAGACATGAAATCAATCCTCAAGCCGCTCCTGATGGTCGCAGCAATGGCGATGGGCATGACCGCGGCAGGCACGTTGCCGGCGCTGGCGCTCGTCGAGCTCAACGTCAACAAGGGCAACGTCGAGCCGCTGCCGATCGCCATCACGGATTTCCAGGGCGGCGACGCGCTTGGGGCGCAGATTTCGCAGATCGTCACCGCCGATTTGAAGCGTTCGGGTCTGTTCGCTCCGATCGACAAGAGCGCCTTTATCGAGAAAATCACCAACCCCGATGCAGCACCGCGCTTCGACGACTGGAAGGTGATCAACGCTCAGGCGCTGGTCACGGGCAGCGTCAGCAAGGAAGCCGACGGCCGCATCCGCGCCCAGTACCGGTTGTGGGATACCTTTGCCGGCCAGCAGATGGCTGGCGAGCAGTTCTTCGCCAACGATGCCAATCAGCGGCGTGTCGCCCATATCATCGCCGACGCCATCTATGAGCGGCTGACCGGCGAAAAAGGCTATTTCGACACCCGCGTCGTCTTCATCGACGAATCCGGCGCCAAGAATGCGCGCAAGAAGCGCCTCGCGATCATGGACCAGGACGGCGCCAACGTCCGCTATCTTTCGGACGGCAGGTCGATCGTGCTGACGCCGCGTTTCTCGCCGAACCGGCAGGAAATCACCTACATGTCCTATGAAAGCGGTCAGCCGCGGGTGTACCTGCTGCAGATCGAGACCGGCCAACGCGAACTGGTCGGCAATTTCCCAGGCATGACCTTTGCGCCGCGCTTTTCGCCCGATGGCCAGAAGGTGATCATGAGCCTGCTGCGCGACGACGGCAATTCCAACATCTTCGCCATGGACCTGCGCAGCCGCTCGACGACGCGGCTGACCAACTCGACCGCCATCGACACCTCGCCGTCCTATTCGCCCGACGGCAGCAAGGTGGTGTTCACCTCCGACCGTGGCGGCCGCGCACAGATCTACGTGATGGGCGCCGACGGTTCGGGCCAGACCCGTATCTCCTTCGGCGACGGCGTCTATTCGACACCGGTATGGTCGCCGCGCGGCGACCTGATTGCCTTCACCAAGCAGACCGGCGGCGAATTCCAGATCGGGGTCATGAAGACCGATGGATCGGGTGAGCGCATCCTCTCCTCCGGCTTCCAGCAGGAGGGACCGACCTGGGCGCCGAATGGCCGCGTGCTGATGTTCTTCCGCGATTCCGCCGGTGGCCCCAAACTGGTTTCGGTCGATCTGACCGGACGCAACGAGCAATCGATCCCGACGGCGAACTTCGCTTCGGACCCTGCCTGGTCGCCGCTGCTGGAGTAAGAGACGAACTGAGGAACTGGGGAATTGAAGAACTGAAGAATGGAGAAGGCGGGCGGCCACATCAAGCGTGCGAAGGATCTAGAGGTTTATAAGCGCGCTTATGTGGTCTCTCTTGACGTGCATAAAGCTACGCTCGCCTTCCCGAAAATGGAGCAATACGCACTGGCTGATCAGTTGCGTCGCTCCAGCAAGGGAATCTGCGCCAATTTGGCTGAGGGATTTGCCAAGCAGACTCACTCCAAACCCGAATTCGCGCGGTTCATTTCGATGGCAATGGGTCATGCAGCGAAGTGGAGACGTGGATTTCCTAAGCGTTCGACCTTGGATACATCAGCCAGGCACAACACGACGATTGGCTGCGATCCTATGCCCATATCTACGGCATGCTGATCAATCTGAGAGAAAAGCTGAAGTGAATTCTCTCTTCAGTTCCTCAATTCCCCAACTCTTCAATTCCTCTTTTCCATCTCTTTGTCGCGTTTTGGCCGTATTTCCGCCTAGGGTCCGCGCCAACTGTGGCTCATGGCCAATGGCTGCGGACGGGCAGCTTAAACCAAAATTTAACCGTGTTTCTTGAATGCCGGTTAACCCAAACGTGGTTACTGGGTGATCAACGAAATCACTCAAATTAGACCACTCGAATTACGAAGGAGAGGCGGCATGGGCCGTATTGCAGCACTTACCAGAAACCCGGTCATGATCGCGCTGGTGGCGATGCTCGCCATCGCCGGTTGCGCCTCGAAAAAGACGCCGAACAACGCGGCCGATCTTGGCCTTAACGGCGCCGGCGCCGCAACACCCGGATCGGCGCAGGACTTCACCGTCAACATTGGCGACCGCATCTTCTTCGATACGGACTCGACCTCGATCCGTGCCGACGCGCAGACGACGCTCTCGCGCCAGGCACAGTGGCTGAACCAGTACAAGCAGTATGCCATCGTCGTCGAAGGCCATGCCGACGAACGCGGAACGCGCGAATACAATCTGGCGCTCGGCGCCCGCCGCGCAGCCGCTACCCGTGACTTCCTTGTCGCCAAGGGCGTCTCGGCCAGCCGTCTCAAGACCATTTCCTACGGCAAGGAACGTCCGGTCGCGGTTTGCGACGACATCTCTTGCTGGTCGCAGAATCGCCGCGCGGTCACTACGCTTAGCGGCGCTGGCTCCTGAGGCATCATGGACCGGCGCGTCAAAGGACGCGTGGCCGTCTAGCGGTAAAAATGCAACATACTTGTGCGAAAGGCGGCCTTGGGGCCGCCTTTTTCATATCCGGATGCCCGAAACAAAATTTGGCCGAAGTCTCGGCTCCTGCTATGAGCCGAGGGCGCTTGGCTGGTCCCATTCTGATTGGAAGGCGCGAACAAGCTAACGAAATCACTGCGAGAGGCACATGCATTTGAGATCGGTTCTGAGCGGCACGCTTGCGCTGCTGCTCCTATCAGGCGTCACCGCCCTGGCTAGCGGCACCGGGGCGAGCGGCACAGGGCAATCAACCGACAGCGGCTTTACCTTCCATCTTCCCAGTATCGAATTGCCCGGCTTTTTTGGTCAAAAGAAGAAACCGGACCAGGTTCAGCTGGTGCAGTCCGATCCTACCGCTGTCACCAGCCTGGAAGAGCAGCTGCGGCAGATGAACGGCAAGATCGAGGAACTCAATTTCCAGGTCCTGCAAATGCAGGAGCAGATCCGCAAGCAGCAGGAAGATAATGAATTCCGCTTCCAGCAGCTGGAAGGTGGCGGCACGCAAGGCGGACAGCCGCCGGCGCAGAAGAAATCGGACGCCACCACCGGCACCGACAACAACGTGGCGGCGGCCCCGGCAACACGGGCGCCGGCCGATGCCGGCGCCGAGCCCGCCAACGATCAATCGGCAGTCGGCAAGACGGTCGAGGACGTCATCGTCGAATCTCCGGATGGCGACCCCGGCAAGGTTATTCCCGGTACGGGAGCGCCGGAAAAGACCTTCGGCAGCATCACCGTCGACAAGAACGGCAATGTCATCGATGCCGGCGGCAACACACAATCGACCGCGCCGGCGCAGGATACCGCGCCAGTCGCCGGGGCGGCGCCCAAGGCCGGCAAATCCGATACGGTGGTCGCGGCGTTGCCCGCCACCAACAATCCGGAAGAGCTCTACCGCAACTCATACCAGTTCATCCTCTCGGGCGACTACGGCACCGCCGAGCAGGGTTTTCGCGACCACATCGCCCGCTTCCCCAAGGATGCGAAGGCCGCGGACGCGCATTACTGGCTGGGCGAGTCATTGCTCGGCCAGCAGAAATACCGCGATGCGGCCGAGACGTTCCTTGCCGCCAGCAAGGACTACCCCAAGGCCAAGAAAGCTCCCGATATGTTGCTGAAGCTCGGCGTGTCGCTGGTCGGCCTCAAGCAGCATGACGTTGCCTGCGCCACTTTCAGCGAGGTCGGCAAGCGCTACCCCGATATTTCCAGCGCGCTCAAGGAACGCGTCAAGCAGGAGAAGGCTCTGGCTGCCTGCTGATCCTTGTCATACATGTCGTTGTCCTGAAACCGGGATCACTTTTGGGCGACATGCATCATGCTCGACACCGAGCCGGACCTCTCGACTAACCCTTTTTCGCATATCGATTTTACCAGCGGCGCTGTTGCGGCCGTGTCCGGCGGCAGCGACTCGACCGCCCTGCTCCTTCTTCTCAAACACCATCTCGAACGTAGGGCGCCGGCAACCAGGCTGCTGGCGGTGACGATCGACCACGGTTTGCGGTCCGGTTCGGCTGCGGAAGCGCAAACAGTGGCGAAGCTGTGCGCCAGGCTCGGAATTTCACACCGCATCCTGACATGGTCGGGTCCAAAGCCATCGACCGGTCTGCCCGCCGCCGCTCGCGAGGCGCGCTACCGGCTGCTAGCCGAGGCGGCACAAGCGGAAGGCATCGGCATGATCCTCACCGGCCATACCGCCGACGACCAGGCGGAAACGGTGCTGATGCGGCACGCGCGGGACGAGGGCCAAGGCCATGCCGGCATGGCCGGCCGGGGACTTGCCGGCATGGCGCCGGCCACCCTCTATGACTGGCGCATTTGGATCGTGCGGCCGCTCCTCGGCGTGCGGCGCGCGGCATTGCGCGACGTCCTGCGCCGTCAAAATGTCGGCTGGGCTGACGATCCGACCAATGACGACGCGGCTTTCGAGCGGCCGCGTGTGCGGGCCGCACTTGCCGGCGAGAGTGTCGAG
>NZ_RZPB01000043.1:0-7345 GCF_003998535.1 Mesorhizobium sp. M7A.F.Ca.AU.002.02.1.1
ACCGCACGCAGCTCGAAGGCGAACGCTCCAAGCTGGCGACGGAATACAACGAAAAGCAGGCCAAGGAGCAGGAGCTGCTGGCCGAGAGCCAGACGCTCGAGCGCTACACCTCGATGTTCCAGACCTTCGTCGATTCGCTCAACAACCAGATCGCCGCGCAATCGACGCTGATCAACAAGCTGACCATCGATACCGAGCAGCGCATCGTGCTCTACAAGGCGCTGGAAGATTCGCTGAAGACCGCCGCCCAGCAGGACGTCGCCCACAAGATCAACACGCTGGGCAGCCAGGTCGACAACACCGCCGAGGAAACCATGGCCGGCATCGGTGCTGCTTCGCAAAAACACATCGGCGACCTACTCGAGATGCACGAGAAGAACATGGTCGCCACCGCCGACATCCAGCGCCGCAAGAAGCTGGCCGACGATGCCTTTGCCCGCCGCTTCGACGAGGTGCTGAAGAAGCACAATTCGGCAAACTACGTGCAGTCTTAGGGGTGATAGGACTGCCCGCGAGCGCACAGGCATGACCCCCGAAAACGAAGCGGCGGCACGATATTTCTCCGCCATCACGGCCGCGCTGAGCGGCCTTGAAGTGTTCATGCGCGACGATCGCTCGCCGCTTTACCGGCACGGCATCGTCGCCAAGATCGTCGCCGAATACATCGCCCGGCTCGACAAGTCGTTTTCCTGCTGGCGCAACCGGCTGGGCTTCATGGACACGTTCCGCATTTCGCGGGCCGAAAGCGGATTCCCGGTGTTCCAGAACCTGCTCGAACTGGAAAACGACCGCCGCCAGGCCGACGCGCGGCTTGCCAACATCCCGCTCGCCGGCGAATTGCGCGAGGAAATGGCCGACTTCATCCTGCGCCACAAGGAATTCCCCGAGGCGCTGCAGAAGTCGATGGCCGAGCGGCTCTATCTCGAGGACGTGAAAAGCGAGAACACCTTCGGTTCCTTCACGCTGGCGCAAACCGCCAAGGTCTCGGTCAATCCGAAGACGGGACGGCCCTATTATCTCGTCCATTGGGCGACGTTCGACGGCAGCGCCAACCTGCCTCTGGTCTACATGGTGACGGTGGAGGATTCTTCCGACGCGATGATCCGCCAGCTTGTCGACAGGAACGGCAAACTCAACGAGACGGTCGACATTCCGCTGCCGGTCGACGGCCTGCTCAATCCCGAGCTTGCCCATCGTTTCGACGATTTCACCGAGAAGAACTCCGCCTATACGCTGTCGCCGGCGACCATCGCGGTCAACCTCGACAAGGATTTCGAACCGCTGCACCCCAAGCAGCTGCGCCGCGTCGTGCTCGGCCCGTTCTATTCGGTGGGGATTACCGACAACAATTCGACGGTGACCGAGGTTCTGGCCAAGGTGCGCAAGCCGCAAAATGCCTGGCTTTTGACCTGGACGATCCAGGAGGTCTATTCCAAGAGCGAGAAACCCGGCCGCAAGGGCCTGTTTTCGAGTGAGAAGACAACGCAGGAATTCTTCATCAACACTGATGATCTGGAAGCCGCGCGTCAGGGCGTGTCGAGCTATGAAAACCATGCGCTGATTCCGCACGAGGCCTATCAGGCACTCTACGCCGCCGGCGAAGCACAGAAGATTTTTGCCGGCTACAAGGTTCATATCCTGTCCAACGGACAGGTCATCTCAGACGTCTGACCGTCACACCACGGAGCACCCTTCATGGATACCGGCCTGACCACCATTCCGGAAGCCGCCATCGAGAAGCACCGCGCCACCGCGCAGAGCTTCATCACCCGCATCGTCGTGCTGGAGGACCCGTCACGGGAGTCCGGCACCGCGCTTGCCGGCACCAACCGCCGCTTCGTCTCGACCGTCTCGGTCGGCTCGGTGCGTCGCACGCGCGAGGTCGAGCTGGCCAAGACCGTCGGCGCCGTTCATCTCGACGACCAGCTGCTGACCATCCCGCAGCACACGCTCCTGTTTCGCGCCCGGCGCGGCACGGCGATCGCGCTGGCCATATCGGACGTCTTTGCCGAAGGCTCCGACCTCGAAAGCCTGCAGGCCAGGAATACCCGCGCGCCGCTCGAAGGCGACGAAGCGGCCACCTTCAAGAAGCTTCTGTCGGCCTCGGCTTACATCTCCGCCTTCAGCCTCGCCTCCTACCTGTTCCAGCTGATCGACAGCGACGGCGAGGCACCCAACGACATCCCCGAGCCGGACTTCCTGTTCGACACGCCGCAGGATGCGGTGAAGTCGATCCTCGCTGGCCTCGACAAGGCGATCTCGGGATCGTCCGATGATGCCGATTTGATGACAAGGGCACGCGCCTTCGCCCGCGTCGCCATCGACGGGCTTCTGGCCCGCAAGGGCCGCTTCGACGGCATCGGCCCGTTCGAGAACGCCCATATCCGCATCGATGCCGACGATTTCACTCTCGATGGTTTCGACGTCGCGCCGGGCAAGCGCTCAAAACCGCTGGTGATGACCTTCAAGAAGCCGGAAGAGGTCGTCGGCAACCACATCGCCAAATACCAGTCGGTCAAGCTCGCCAAGATGCTGATGGCCTATGATTTCGAGCGCGAACTCAATCCGTTCGTCGAGCTCGGCGGCTTCCTGTTCACCTTCATCGGCGACGGCGCCCCCGGCACTGGCAAGACGACGCTGATCCAGATGATCGCCGGCCTCGTCAACGGCTATTGCCAGGTCGCCGGCTATCCCTTCGCCTACGAGAATTTCGGCGTCGACCAGATCTCGTCCTACCAGGGCAAGTCGGGCCAGAACTGCCGCCAGTTCATCAACAATGTCTTGAACCCACGCGTCATCGGCTTCGGCACCATCGACGACATCGACCAGGTGGCCGCCAGACGCTCCGACGACCGCGCCTCCGCCGGCCAGCAGGAGATAACAGGCGTCTTGATGGACGCCTTCGCCGGCGCCGCCACCGTGGTGCGCGGCAACTGCTCGTTCGGCATGTTCTCCAACTACCCCGAAAATGTCGACGACGCGCTGCGCCAGCGCGCCGGCGCCCGCTGGCTGGTCGACGGGCCGCAGAGCCGCGACGACTACATCGATATTTTTGTCCTGCTGGCGGGGAAAAACCATAAGATCCCGCTCGGCGAACACGACCTCTACGCCGCGCAGGAAATCCAGCGCGCCGTGACCGAAGCCTATGAGGAGCACGAGAAGCCGCAGGAAGATGGGCTGATGAAGGTCTACGAGCGCTACATGAAGGAGAACGGCGCGCCGAAATCGATGGCCGATATCGGCACCTATCTGCACCTGATCAAGGATGCCGAGCCCCGCTTCACCGGTCGCGCCATCAAGAATGTCACCGACGCCATCAAGATGCGCGCCATGGACATCGAGCTTCCCGACGATTGGTTCGAGAAGCCGGAAGTCTTCATGCACAAGGGCTACGACGAGAAGAAAGCGATGATCGAGGAACTGCGCGGGCCGTTCTCGATGGACATGGTCATGCAGGAGATCAACCGCTACGCCGACTCGGAGTTCCGCTATTCCGACAAGTCCGACGACTCCGCCGTGGAAAAACTGCTGCGCGACGCCCGCCTGCGCGAACGGGCTGCGCGCGAGATGGAGGAGATGAAGAAGAAGGGGCTATGGAATGCGTGAGCTGCGCCGGCCTTCCCTTCACCCCTTGTGGGAGAAGGCAAGATGAGCCCCGCCAAGAAACCCGATCTCCTGCGCGACAATGAGCTGATCTATGGCCGGCTGCTGACGGTCGACGAGCCGCATCTGATCCAGCGCTACAACAAGGCGCTCGCCGCATTCGGCTTGAAGCCGACCAAGCTGAAGACCTTCCAGATCGATCGCACCGGCTTTTCGCCCGAAGTGGCCGAGGAATGCGACGACTACGACTATCTCGATCCCAACGAGGTCAACCGCCGTTTCATCATCCTGACGCCGTCGCAGATCGACCTGCCGGTGGTGCACACCGCCTTCTCCAACACCTCGCAGCTGATGTTCGAGTTCATGTCCAAGAACCAGCGCGCCATCGATGCGCTGACGATCAAGGATGTCATCTACGGCGAGATCGAGGATTCCGTTCCCAAGGTCAACGATATCGAGGACCTGCTGTCGATCAGCCAGGTCGAGTTCAAGGTGCTGTCGGCTGAGGATGTGCTGGGCAAGGCCGCCGAGCTCGGCAAGCTCGTCGACCGGTTGAAGCAGGAGCCCGACGCCTGGCGCGACAGCGCCATGCTGAACCGCATGGTCGAGCTCGCCAAGATCTGCGGCGACATCCGCGAGAACGCGCTGGTGCCCGACCAGGTGATCTTCCGCCACAACGCCTACTGGACCAGCCATTTCGGTGGCCTTTACGTCTTCGTCGACCCGGATGTGACGACAGTGATCAGCGATCCTGCGGCGCCAGGCTTCCGCCGTTCGCGGCCGTGGCAGGTCAGCTATCTCTCCATTAACGACGCCGACAAGGTGTTCAAGTTCCTCGCCACCACCGGCCGCATCGAGTTGCCGCGCGCCTCCTGGGTCGAGGCCTCGGGCTACCTCGAGCACCGCGCCGAGATGGTGGTGCGCGCGCTGATCCGCGATGCCGAGCCGAACCGCAACTTGACCAATGTCGACAAGGTCTGGCTGCAGACCTGGTTCCAGAGCCATGCCGACCTGATCACCAGGGACGGCAATTTCCCTTTCCTCAACGCCGCCAAGCGCGAGATCGCCCAGCTCGGCCACCTGAAGATCGAGGATGTCTTCCCGCAGCAGCGCTTCCTGGTGATCCGCGCCAAGCCTGACCATCCTGACGCCTGGCTGACCAACCGGCTGATCTCGGATTTCGTGCCGTCGGACTTCGTCTCGCGCTACATCTTCAACAAGGACGGCTTCTACAAGGACTATGGCGGCTTCAGCGACGCCTGGCGATCGCATGTTGTGGACGTTCTCAAAACCACATATTTGAAGGACAAGGTGGCGTTTCGCACGCGCCTCTACGGCCTGACTGACTAGAACGAAATGAACCGTTATTTCGTTCTAACTTCTTGTTTTGGCGCATAATGTTATCCAAAAAGTCTGCAACTTTTTGGCATCATGCTTGAGGGGGTGACACAGCCATGCTCGATCCGATCGTGAACTTCTTCACCCGCATTTTCCAGTGGATCGGCCGCGGTATCGGGCTTTTGATCGGCGTCATCCTGTGGCCGTTCCTGTGGGCCGGACGCTGGTACACGCAACGCGGCTGGATCCTCAAGGCGGCGGTCGGCCTTGCTCTGCTGGTGCTGATCGGCCTCTATGCCAATTTCTTCTACGCCACCCAGTGGTGGAACAATTTCAACCCGAACTATCCAGACACCTACACGTTCGAGAAGCGCAATGTCTCCGCTGGCGAACAGGTCTCCGCCGGCGCCGGCACCGACACGGCCAAGACCTGCGGCAACTCCGGCATTGCCCAGATCGCCGCCGACCTGACCGACTTCAACGTCAACCAGAATGCCTGGATCTCGTCGATGATCCTCTACAAGCTCGGCCTGTTCGGCATCGACTGGGACAACACGCCGTGGATGGACAACAAGGCCTCCTTCCAGCGCGGCATCAACCAGGCGGTGCGGCGCACGGCGACCGAACTCGCCGACAATCTCGGCCGCGTCCGCACCACCTCGCAGATCGACAGCGATCTGCAGAATGCCCGCGGCAACCTGCAGTTCGACGAGGAGACCTGGTATTTCGGCCTGAACCCGTTCGGTCCCAAGACACCGACGCCGAGCTACTATCGCGACGCCGTGCGCATGCTGCGTTCCTTCAACGCTCGCCTTGCCACCTGCCAGGCGACATTCGACGCCCGCGCCGACAATCTGAAACAGTATATCGACCGCATCTCGTCCGACATCGGCTCGACCTCGGCGATCCTCAAGGAACGCGCCGAGAACCACAACAATGGCTGGTTCGACTTCCGCGCCGACGACCGCTACTGGTTCGCCTATGGCCAGCTCTATGGCTATTACGGCCTGATGAAGGGCGCCCAGGCCGACTTCGAGGACGTCATCAAGGAAAAGCATCTGCAGAACCTCTGGGACACGATGGACTCGCAGTTCGTTTCGGCACTGAAGATCCAGCCTTTCATCATCGCCAATGGCCGCGAGGATGGCTGGCTGTTGCCGACGCATCTGACGACGATGGGCTTCTATGTGCTCAGGGTGCGCTCCAACATGGTCGAAATCAGCAACGTTCTGACGCAGTAGCGCTGTTCCATTAGGGACCAGGCGATGGTGAATTTGCGCCGTCGCCTCTGTCGCATTCCGTGCATTGTGCGGCTGTTTTGAGACGGCGGAACGACGCGTCCTCTGGCTTCTATACGGCGCGGCAACGGAGCCAGGAAGAACCGACGACAGGTCGGCCGGTCCGCAGAAGAATTTTCTCAAGAGGAAACATAGTTGCATACAAGTTGACGCCGCGGCAGCGACAGGGTTAGAACATGCCCGCGCCCGGTTCCAACCTGCTTGCCAGTAAGACCAAACCCGTCCCCTCCACCGTCCAATCCAGAGGAAAGCCGTCATGGCCGAAGTGAAGTCCGACATCGAGATCGCGCGCGGCGCCAGGAAAAAGCAGATCCAGGAGATCGGCCAGAAGATCGGCATCCCGACCGAACACCTGCTGCCCTACGGCCACGACAAGGCCAAGATATCAGCCGAATTCATCAAATCGGTGAAGGGCAACAAGGACGGCAAGCTGATCCTCGTAACCGCCATCAACCCGACGCCGGCCGGCGAAGGCAAGACCACGACCACGGTTGGTCTCGGCGACGGCCTGAACCGCATCGGCAAGAAGGCGATCGTCTGCATCCGCGAGGCTTCGCTCGGCCCGAACTTCGGCGTCAAGGGCGGTGCCGCCGGCGGCGGCTATGCGCAGGTCGTGCCGATGGAGGACATGAACCTCCACTTCACCGGCGACTTCCACGCCATCACCACCGCACACAACCTGCTTTCGGCGCTGATCGACAACCACATCTACTGGGGCAATGAGCTCGGCATCGACACCCGCCGGGTCGTCTGGCGCCGCGTCATGGACATGAACGACCGCGCGCTGCGCGAGATCATCTGCTCGCTCGGCGGCGTCGCCAACGGCTTCCCGCGCGAGGGCGGTTTCGACATCACCGTCGCCTCGGAAGTGATGGCGATCCTCTGCCTGTCGACCGACCTGAAGGACCTGGAAAAGCGCCTCGGCGACATCATCGTCGCCTATCGCCGCGACAAGTCAGCCGTCTATGCCCGCGACCTCAAGGCCGACGGCGCCATGGCTGTGCTGCTGAAGGATGCCATGCAGCCGAACCTGGTGCAGACGCTGGAGAACAACCCGGCCTTCGTGCATGGCGGGCCGTTCGCCAACATCGCGCATGGCTGCAACT
>NZ_RZPB01000043.1:7355-17370 GCF_003998535.1 Mesorhizobium sp. M7A.F.Ca.AU.002.02.1.1
CCACGACGGCGCTCAAGCTCGCCGACTATGTCGTCACCGAAGCCGGCTTCGGCGCCGATTTGGGTGCTGAAAAGTTCTTCGACATCAAGTGCCGCAAGGCGGGCCTGAAGCCGGCAGCGGCGGTCATCGTCGCCACCGTGCGCGCCATGAAGATGAATGGCGGCGTCAAGAAGGAAGACCTCGGCAAGGAAAACGTCGAAGCGGTGAAGAAGGGCTGCGCCAATCTTGGCCGCCACATCGAGAACATCAGGCAGTTCGGCGTGCCGGCGGTGGTTGCCATCAACCATTTCTATTCCGACACCGACGCCGAGATCCAGGCGATGAAGGACTATGTCGCCTCGATGGGCGAAGAAGCGATCCTGTGCAAGCACTGGGCACACGGCTCGGCCGGGATCGAGGATCTCGCCAACAAGGTGGTGGCACTGGCCGAATCCGGCGCCTCGCAGTTCGCGCCGCTCTATCCCGATGCCATGCCGCTGTTCGAGAAGATCAACACCATCGTCCAGCGCATCTATCGCGGCTCGGAAGCGATCGCCGACAAGTCGGTGCGCGACCAGCTCAAGGCGTGGGAAGACGCCGGCTACGGCCATTTGCCGGTGTGCATGGCCAAGACCCAGTATTCCTTCTCGACCGACCCGAACCTGCGCGGCGCGCCGACCGGCCACACCGTGCCGGTGCGCGAGGTCAGGCTTTCGGCCGGTGCCGGCTTCGTCGTCATCATCTGCGGCGAGGTCATGACCATGCCGGGCCTGCCGAGGGCGCCGTCCTCGGAAAAGATCTTCCTCAATGAGGCCGGCAATATCGAAGGCCTGTTCTAAAATCCTTCAATTCAAACAGAAAGGGCGCCGCAGCGATGCGGCGCCCTTTCTGTTTGTTCGGATAGCCCTAAGCAGCGCTGCGCGACAGCGCCCGCTGGTTGGAGCCGAAGATCGTGTCGCGCTCCGGCAGCGCGCCGGTCTGCAGGCACTCCACCCATTCGGCGGTCTTGAGCACGGCGGCGAAGCGCGACTGCAGGATGATCGTGACCACGCGATGGATCTCCTCGGCCGAGGCGTAGCCGGCGCTGTTGGCGTAAGGCACCGAGCCGGTCGCATCCGACAGGAACTCGACGGCAAAGCCCATATGCACGGCGTGGATAATGGTCGACAGGTCACAATTATGCGTCATGTAGCCGACCACCGTAATCGTATCGATGGCATTGGCGCGCAGCCAGTCTTCCAGATCAGTGCCGGTGAAGGCGGAGGGCAGGTTCTTTTCGACATAATGGTCGCGCTTGCGCCTGGCGATTTCGGGATGCAGTTCGCCGCCGTGACTGCCCTTGGCAAAGATCGGCGAGGTCTCGGGCGCCATCTGCTTGACGACCACCACCTTGATACCGGCAGCAGTCGCTGCATCCATGGCGCGTGCCACATTGACGACGCTGTCGCGGAACGGCGGATGCTGGATGGCGAGATTGCCGCCGTCGTAATCGTTCTGCACATCGACGACGATCAGCGCCCGGCGCGGCGTGGTGTTGGCTGGGTCAGACATGGTGTTTCCTTTCCGGCTTGAATTCGATGGATGGAAGATAGGCGGGCTGCCAGACAGCCGAAAGTGACCCGATTGACATCATTCGAAAGAATTGGGACAATCCGCATTCAACCGCTGGAAGCACCCATGAACGACCCGATCATTGCCGTCCTCGCCTTCGACGGCATCAGCCCGTTCCATCTTTCCGTACCGTGCCTGGTCTTCGGCGAGGACAGGACGGCGCTTGGCCTGCCGCGCTTCGACTTCCGCATCTGCGCGGTCAAGGCCGGGCCGATCCATACCGAAGCCGGGCTGACAATTGCCGCGCCGCATGGGCTCGAAGGGCTCGACGGCGCCGATATCGTCATCATCCCGAGCTGGCATCATCTGAGCGAACCGGTATCGCCGCTGCTGATGGAAGCGCTGCGCCATGCGCACCAACGCGGCGCCTTGATTGTCGGCCTGTGCCTCGGCACCTTCGCCATTGCAGCGGCCGGGCTGCTTTCGGGCCGACGTGCCGCGACGCACTGGGCCTATTGCGAACAATTGCAAACACTCCATCCCGACATCGCTGTCGATGCCGCGGTGCTCTACGTCGACAATGGCGATGTCGTGACCTCGGCCGGCGTCGCCGCCGGCCTCGACTGCTGTCTCCACATCGTGCGCGCCCGCTATGGCGCGGAAGCAGCACTGCGGCTTGCTCGCCAGATCGTGCTTTCCCCGCATCGCCAGGGCGGCCAGGCGCAATTCATCGAGCATCCGGTGGCAAGAAGCGCGGACGCCGACCGCTTCACCCAGGCCCTCGACGCGGTTCGCGCGACGCTTGGCGAAGCGCATAGCCTGGACCGCGTGGCCGAGGCCGCCGGCCTGACCCGCCGCACCTTTACCCGTCGCTTTCAGAAATCGATCGGCGCCAGCTTTGGCGATTGGCTGACCAGCCAGCGGATCGAACTGGCGCAGCGTTTGCTGGAAGCGACGGAGAAATCCATGGACATGATCGCCTTCGAAGCCGGCTTCGGCAGCGCCACCTCGCTGCGCCAGCATTTTTCGGCACGGCTCAAGACATCGCCTGCGCAGTATCGGCGCGAGTTCTCCAGGCGGGTCGATCAGGAAGAGCGCATGACGTATGTCCTGTCGTCCTGACCTGTTCAGCCCCGCTTGACCGGCCGCGCCGGATTGCCGATCACCGTGGCGTTCGCCGCCACGTCGCGCGTCACCACCGCACCGGCGCCGACGATGGCGCCTTCACCGATGCTGACGCCGCCAAGGATGACGGCTGAGCCGCCGATCCAGGCATTGGCGCCGATCTCGATCGGTCGGGCGATCTCCAGTCCGGCCTGCCGCCCACTGGCCTCCTTGTGGTGCTCGGCGCAGTAGATCTGCACGTTCGGGCCGAGCAGCGTTGCCTTGCCGATGCGCACGCTCGCCGTGTCGAGGATGGTGCAGCCGGTATTGAGGAAGACGCCGTCGCCGAGAAAGATGTTGAAGCCATAGGCGCAGTGGAACGGCGCCTCGATACGGGCGCCCTCGCCGGCTCTTCCCAGCAGTGCCTTCAGACCCGGCCCGAGATTGCCGCGTTGACGAGGCGGCAGCAAGTTGTGCTCGAACACCGCATCGCGCGCTATCATCCGCAACGACTCCAGTTCGTCATCGATGCAGGTATACCATTCGCCGGCCACCATTTTCACGCGCTCGCTCTCAGCCATGATGCGGTCTCCAGTTCACGTCCTTGCAAAGCACAAGTGCAGCCAAAAGCGCCGATGCCAGTACTGGTCAAATATTGGACCTATGGTAGCCTGTGACTCAAGGCCGTCTTGGCCCGTGATCGAGGGGGATCGACCATGCTCTACATTCTCGCACTTCTGATCGGCGTCATTGCCGGTCTTCGCGCCATGACGGCGCCGGCCGCCATTGCCTGGGGCGCTTATCTCGGCTGGCTGACGGTTGCCGGCACTTGGGCGAGCTTCATGAGCCATTGGGCGGCTGTCGGCATCTTCACCATCCTGGCCATCGTCGAGCTGGTCACCGACCAGTTGCCGTCGACGCCGAGCCGTAAAGTACCCCAGCAATTCGGCGCCCGCATCGTTACGGGCGCTTTCACCGGCGCGGTGATCGGCGCCACCGGTGGCGCCACCATCGGCGGCCTGATCGCGGGCGCCATCGGCGCTGTCATCGGCACGCTTGGCGGCGCCGAAGCTCGCGGCCGGCTCGCGGCCGCCTTCGGCAAGGATCCGCCCGCCGCCTTTATCGAGGACGCGGTGGCGATCATCGGCGGCCTGCTGATCGTAGCGGCGGTGGCATGACGACGAAAATCTTCGACGCCATCATCATCGGTGCCGGACAGGCTGGCCCTCCGCTGGCCGGGCGGCTGACGGCCGCCGGCATGAGCGTCGCGCTGATCGAGCGCAAGCTGGTCGGCGGCACCTGCGTCAACACCGGCTGCATGCCGACCAAGACCATGGTCGCCAGCGCCTATGCCGCGCATCTGGCGCGCCGCGCCGCCGACTATGGCGTGACGCTCTCCGGGCCGGTCGGCGTGGATTACAAGGTGATCAAGGCGCGCAAGGACAAGGTCACAAACGACGCTCGCGGCAATCTCGAGACCTGGATTGCCGGCATGGACAAGTGCACCCTCTATCGCGGCCATGCGCGTTTCGAATCCGCCAACACGGTGCGCGTCGGCGACGATCTGCTGACCGCCGAAAAGATCTTCCTCAACACCGGCGGCCGCGCCTCGGTGCCCGACCTTCCCGGCATCCACGACATCGACTATCTGACCAACTCGTCGATGATGGATCTCGACGTGCTGCCGCGCCATCTCGTCGTCGTCGGCGGCAGCTACATCTCGCTCGAATTCGCTCAGATGTTCCGCCGCTTCGGCGCGGAAGTCACCGTCGTCGAGAAGAGCCCGCGCCTGACCGGCCGCGAGGACGAGGATGTCTCCGCCGCCATCCTGTCGATCCTCGAAAACGAAGGCATCGCGGTCCATGTCGGCGCCGACGACATTGCCTTCGCCAGACAGGGTGACGACATCGCCGTGACCTTCTCCGCCGGCAAGCCACCGGCGGTCGGCTCGCATGTGCTGCTGGCGCTGGGGCGCACGCCCAACACCGACGATCTCGGCCTGGAAAGGGCCGGCGTCGAGGTCGACAAGCGCGGTTTTGTCACCGTCGACGACCAGCTGCGCACCAGCGTGCCCGGCATCTGGGCGATGGGCGACTGCAACGGCAGGGGCGCCTTCACCCACACCTCCTACAACGACTACGAGATCGTCGCCGCCAATTTGCTCGACAACGATCCGCGGAGGGTCAGCGACCGGATCGAAGCCTATGCGCTCTACATCGACCCGCCGCTTGGCCGCTGCGGCATGACCGAGGCCGCAGTGAAGAAATCCGGCCGTCGCGCGCTGGTCGGCCAGCGGCCGATGACCCGCGTCGGCCGCGCTATCGAAAAGGGCGAGACGCAGGGTTTCATGAAAATCCTGGTCGATGCCGACACCAGGGAGATCCTCGGCTGCTCGGTGCTCGGCCCCGGCGGCGACGAGGCTATCCATTGTGTGCTCGACCTGATGTACGCCAAGGCGCCCGTCGACACGCTGGCGCGTGCCGTGCACATCCATCCCAATGTTTCGGAGTTGCTGCCCACCATTGCCCAGGAGCTGAAGCCGCTGGCGTGACAGCCCGTTGAAGACCCATTTTAAAGCTCTTCCTTTTCTGCATCGCTGCAATGCAGCAATGCAGCTTGCGCACGGTGGCGTGCTTCGCGCAGTCTGGAATTGAACCGATTCAGTCTGGACGCACCATGCCCTTGCCGATCCTTGCGCTTGCCATTGCGTCCTTCTGCATCGGCACCACCGAATTCGTCATCATGGGCTTGCTGCCTGAGGTCGCCGCCGACCTCGGCGTGTCGATCCCCGCGGCGGGCCTGCTGGTTACCGGATATGCGCTGGGCGTCGTCTTCGGCGCCCCGATCGTCGCCATGGCCACTGCGCATTTGCCGCGCAAGCCGGTGCTGGTCGGGCTGGCCGTGCTGTTCGTCGTCGGCAATCTGTTTTGCGCCATCTCGCCCAACTACTGGACGCTGATGGCCGCGCGTGTCTTCACCGCTTTCGGCCACGGCGCCTTCTTCGGCATCGGCTCGGTCGTTGCCGCCAGCCTGGTGCCGCGCAACAAGCGCGCCAGCGCTATCGCGCTGATGTTCGCCGGGCTGACGCTGTCCAACATCCTGGGTGTTCCCGCCGGAACCGCACTTGGCGAAGCGTTCGGCTGGCGCTCCACCTTCGTTGCCGTGGTCGGTATCGGCCTGATCTCGGTGGCAGCGATCGCCTGGTTGGTGCCGTCCGATGGCGCCGAGCCAAGCGGTGGCGGCCTGCGCGGCGAGCTGCGCGTGCTGGGCAAGCTGCAGGTCTGGCTGGCCATGCTGATCGCGGCGCTGACCTCCGCAAGCCTGTTCACCGTCTTCACCTACATCAAACCCTACCTCACCGAGGTATCGGGCTTGTCGACCTCGGCAGTCACGTGGGTTCTGCTGCTGTTCGGCGCGGGCATGACCATCGGCAACATTATCGGCGGCAGACTGGCCGACTGGAAACTGATGCCGACAGTGATCGGCACCCTGCTGCTGATGGCCCTGCTTTTCGTTGGATTCAGGCAGTTCGGCGCAATCGCCAGCGTTGCCATCGGCATCGTCTTCCTGTGGGGCCTGCTCATCTTCGTCGTCGTGCCGCCGTTGCAGATCCGGGTCGTCGAGGCGGCCTCCGAGGGACCGAACCTCGCCGCCACGCTGAACCAGGGCGCCTTCAATATCGGCAATGCCAGCGGCGCCTGGATAGGCGGCGTGGCCCTGTCCGCCGGTGTTTCCTATGCCAATTTGCCGCTGGTCGGCGCAGCACTCGCTGTTTTGGCGGTCACCGCCGCTGTGCTGTCGCAGGCGCTGGACCGGCGCGCGCCGGTCATCCCGCTTCCGGCTGAATAGTCTCTTGCGCCCATAGCGCGGCAGGCTGGACCAATCGACATCGGCGCCTTCAAATCGCATGTCTCTCGCTCCTGATGGAGGAAGTCATGCAGAAATCGATCGAACGCATCGCCGGCGAAAGCGAAGGGGTTTCCTACGAATTCCCGCTGTTCCGCTTCACTGGTTCCGACAAGGCTGCTCCTTCGGCCTATCTGCAGGCGGCACTCCATGCCGGCGAGTTGCCGGGTGTCGTCGCCATCGACGCGCTGATGCCGATGCTCAACAAGGCTGAAGCCGAAGGCCGCATCAAGGGCAATCTCACCATCGTGCCCTGGGCCAATCCGATCGGCCGGGCGCAATATCATTTCGGCGAGCATCAGGGCCGCTTCCATCTCGGCACGCGCACCAATTTCAACCGCGGCTTTCCGCTGCTCGCGGCGCCCGACACAGCGCTCTTGCCCGACACCACCCTTGGCAGCGTCGACCAGCGGCTGAAGACGCGGCTGGTGCAGCTCTCGCTCGGCCACGACATCGTGCTCGACCTGCACTGCGATGACGAGGGCCTCGCCTATCTCTACGTCCACACAAGCCTGTGGCCTGATATGGCCGATTGCGCCGCGGCCATGGGCGTCGACGCGGTCGTGCTGTGGAGCGAAGACACCGACGGCACCTTCGAGGGCGCCTCGATCATGCCCTATCAGACCGCCCCCGCCGATGTGGCCAAGCTCGACCGTCGCGTCGCCACCACCGTCGAATATCGCGGCATCCTCGATGTCGATGGTGCTTTGGCCGCCGCCGACGCCGACGGCCTCTACCGGCTGCTGGTGGCGCGCGGCGTGATCGCCGACAGCGCCCTGCCCGCGCCGGGTCCTTTCACCGGCTTCGTGGCGCCATTGGAAAACATCGACATGATGCCGGCGCCACGGGCCGGTGCCGTGCTCTACGACGTGAAGCCCGGCGACCGCGTCGCCAAGGGCGCGCGCCTCGCCACCATCGTCCATGCACCGGGTGAAACCGATGGCCGCACCGAAGTGTTCGCGCCGCAGGACGGCATCATCCTGACCCGCCGCTCGCGCCGCATCATCCGCGCCGGCGAAGATCTTCTGAAGCTGGTCGGCGACAGGAAGAGCACTGATGCCCGGTCGGGAACGCTGGAGGACTGACTTAGCCCGAAATAGCCAGTCGCGCTTTCGCCTCCAGCCATTCCGCCATCTGCCGGTAAGGCACCGGGCCGTGACTGATGCGGGCGACACCCAGTTCCGCCAGCCGCTGGCGCGGCGGCACATGCGCCAGCGCAATGATGTTGACCGGCAACGCAATTGCCTTGCAGAGCGTCTCGATCAGGCCTTCGTCGCCAAGGCCCGGCGCAAAGAAGCCGTGCGCGCCGGCTTTTTCGAAGGCCTGTGCGCGCTCGATGGCCTGGTCGAGCAGAAGGTCATCATGCGCATCCGGTTTCGCCTTGAGGAAGATGTCGGTTCGAGCGTTGATGAATGCCGGTATGCCGGAAGCCTTGACGGCCGCCGCCGCGGCTTCGATGCGCTTTGCCTGCACGGAAATGTCATGCAGGCCGCTGCCACCGACAATCTGATCCTCGAAATTGAAACCGATAGCGCCGGCCCGCAGCGCCAACGTCACCGTGCGAGCGACGATTTCCGGGTCAACGCCGTAGCCGCCCTCGAGGTCCATGGTCACCGGCAGGTCGACCGACCCGACGATGCGCTTGATGTTGTCGAGCGCCAGTTCCAGCGGGATTTTCTCGCCATCGGCGTAGCCGAACGCGGCCGCGACCGGCCAGCTTCCGGTGGCGATCGCCTTGGCACCCGCTTTCTCGATGATCTTGGCCGAACCCGGATCCCAGGCATTGTAGAGGACGACCGGGTTGCCCTTGACGTGGAGGGAATGAAACGTCCGCGCACGCTCGATCTGCTCGGTCATGGTTATTTTCCCGTCTTCCTGCTGTTGGATGAGCACTCTAAGCGGCACTGTCGGCTCTGGCGATGTGCCATGAGCCTGAGAAGCGGCGGCCAACGAACAGACTTTCAAACCTGTTGCGCATCCTTCTTTTCGCAGCTATGGATTTCGCCATGAATATGCGTTCGATCAAGACCATTTGGTGGTGGGCCTGCTGACAGCGGCCTGTTCGAACACGTGCGCGTGAATAGAGAGGGTGGCCGCAACGGAAAGTCCGGGCGGCCATTTGTTTTTTCCAAGCCATTCCCGGGTCCGTTGCCCCAAGAAGCTGATGGAGACGGCAATGACGATGAAGGTTCTGGAAAACGGCGCGGAAAGTTTCGTGACCGCGGGTGGCATCACCATCACCCGCGCGCGCCACGACCGGCCGTATGCGGGCGCGATCGACGCTTACGTCGACGGCCTGAATTCGCGCCGCGGCGCGGTGTTTTCCTCAAACTATGAATATCCCGGCCGCTACACGCGCTGGGACACCGCCATCATCGACCCGCCTCTGGTTATCTCCGCGCGCGGCCGCGCCATGCGTGTCGAGGCCCTCAACGGCCGTGGCGAGGTGTTGTTGCCGGTCATCGGCAAGGCGCTGGGTAGCCTGGCCGATATCACCATCGCCGAGACATCGAAAAGGCTCATCCGTCTCGACGTCGCCAAGCCCGGCCGTGTCTTCACGGAAGAAGAGCGCAGCCGCGTTCCTTCGGTGTTCACGGTGCTGCGCGCCATCACCGCTCTGTTCAAGACCGAGGAAGACGCCAATCTAGGTCTCTACGGCGCTTTCGGCTACGATCTCGCCTTCCAGTTCGACCCGGTAGACTACAAGCTCGAACGCAAGCCAAGCCAGCGCGACCTGGTGCTGTTCCTGCCTGACGAGATCCTGGTCGTCGACCATTATTCGGCCAAGGCATGGACCGACCGCTACGACTATGCCGGCGAGGGTTTTTCGACCGAAGGGCTGCCGCGCGACGAAATCTCCGAGCCGTTCAAGAGCCCCGACCGCATCCCGCCGCGCGGCGACCATGAACCCGGAGAATACGCCGACCTGGTGCGCAAGGCGATGGATTCGTTCAAGCGCGGCGACCTGTTCGAGGTCGTGCCGGGCCAGATGTTCTACGAGCGCTGCGAGACGCAGCCGTCCGAGATTTCGCGCAAGCTGAAGGCCATCAATCCGTCGCCCTATTCCTTCTTCATCAATCTGGGCGAAGGTGAATATCTGATCGGCGCCTCGCCCGAAATGTTCGTGCGCGTCAACGGCCGCCGCGTCGAGACCTGCCCGATCTCGGGCACCATCAAGCGCGGCGACGACGCAATTTCCGACTCAGAGCAGATCCTGAAACTGCTCAACTCGAAGAAAGACGAATCCGAGCTGACCATGTGCTCGGACGTCGACCGCAACGACAAGTCGCGGGTCTGCGAGCCGGGTTCGGTGCGCGTTATCGGCCGGCGCCAGATCGAGATGTATTCGCGCCTGATCCATACGGTCGACCACATCGAAGGCAGGCTGCGCGAAGGCATGGATGCCTTCGATGCCTTCCTGTCGCATGCCTGGGCGGTCACCGTCACCGGCGCGCCGAAGCTATGGGCCATGCGC
>NZ_RZPB01000440.1:0-5219 GCF_003998535.1 Mesorhizobium sp. M7A.F.Ca.AU.002.02.1.1
ACCCCAGCGTCGATCGACTGGTGGTCAGTCTCGCACGAGAGACCCGATAAACTCGCCTCCTACGGGAAAAATCGGGGAAAGTTTCAAGTTTTTCGGCTATATTTTTCCTCGTTTCGGCTTTTTTACGCAAAAAATGCCGGAACTTTCACCCAAACCTGTCGTTTTCCAATGGATCGTTGCTTCGACGATCCCAAAGCAATAGGAGAGTACCCATGAACATCAAGATGATCTGCTTGGGCGCCATGGCACTTTCGATGGTCGGCGGCGCGGCGTTTGCCAAAACGTCGGCTCTCGACGATCCAGCCAAGATGCAGCCCTTCTACACCGATAGCAGCATGAAGACGATGGTCAGCAACGACGACTTCGTGAAAGCCTGGAAGGCCCTTACGCCGGACGACCAGACCGCGATGATGAAGGCCTGCGAGGACGAGGCGAAGGACGCCACTGCGGCCAACAGCCATCCCGAATTCTGCAGCAGCGTGAAAGCGAACGGCGGCAGCAAGTAGCAGTCCAGCAACCCGAATGAGAAACAGCCCCGCGCGGGGCTGTTTTGCGTCTGCCGCAGGTGTGCAGACAAGCCAGCCACGCAAGGATCGGGCCCGGCCGGCACCCGGCCCATCTCCCCATTTCTGCCATGTTGCACTGCGATAATTTGTTGCATTGCGATATCGGCCTGCACCGCCGACATTGCACAGGGGCTGGGCTTGCACGAGGGAGCCGTCGTGGCAGCATCGTTCCGGCCGGACATACAAGGATTGCGCGCGCTCGCCGTCGGCGGCGTCGTCGCCTACCATTTCGGCCTCACCGCGCTCCCCGGCGGCTTTGCCGGCGTCGACATCTTCTTCGTCATCTCGGGCTGGCTGATATCGACCCATCTCATGCAGGAGATCGGCGAGACCGGCCGGCTCGACCTCTGGCGCTTCTATGCCAGGCGCGCGCGGCGGCTCCTGCCGGCAGCTTTGTTCGTCATCCTGGTCACGCTGGCCGCCGGCTACTTCATCCTGGCGCCGCAGGAGCAGGCGCTCTATTCGCGCGGCGCCATGTTTGCCTCCGCCTATGCCATCAATCTGTGGCTGCTGCGCTGGTCGTTCGACTATTTCGCCGCCGACGCCACCAGCAATCCCTTCATCCACTTCTGGTCGCTGTCGGTGGAGGAGCAGTTCTATCTGGCCTGGCCGGCGCTGCTTCTGCTGGCCGCCTGGCTGCGGCCGGGCCGGCGAACGGCCGCAGCCATGATCGGCGTGGTCGGCCTCGCCTCCTTCGCCGCCTGCCTGTGGCTGACCAGCGCGGCGCCGGCCTGGGCCTTCTATTTCTCGCCGCTGCGCGCCTGGGAGTTCGCTGCCGGCGGCCTGGCGACGCTGGTCCCCATGGCTTTGCTGCAGCACCGCATCTGGCTGCGGCCAGCCCTTGGCTGGCTCGGCCTGGCGCTGATTGCGACCGCCTATCGCCTGTTGAGCGAGGACCTGCCCTTCCCCGGCTGGTATGCACTGCTGCCGGTTGCCGGCACCGTGCTGGTGCTGCTGAGCGGCGGCTGCGGGGAACAGACCAACGGGCGGACCGACCGGCACGTCCTTGGCCCGGCCACCGCTTTGTCGCTGCCGCCCTTGCAATGGATCGGCACGCTCTCCTATTCGCTCTATCTCTGGCACTGGCCGGTCATCGTCTACGCCGGGATGCTGACGCCCGATCTTACGGTGCCGCAGCGGCTGGGCTGCGGCGTGCTGGCGCTGGCGCTGTCGGTGCTCACCTATCACCTCATCGAGAACCCGGCACGACGCGGCGCCTGGCTGACGGTGGGCGCTCGCGCGCTCGCACCCGCGCTGGCGCTGACCGGTGCCGGCGTGGCGGTCGCCTACGCCAATGCGCATCTGGCCACGCGCAACATCGGTCCCGAGCAGCGCGGCATCGAGCAGGCGGCCGAAAGACCTTCCATCGCGCGGGCCGTCGACAAGAACTGCCTGGCCGACTTCCAAACGGTGACGCCGAAACCCTGCACATTCGGCCCGGCCGATGCCACCCGCACCATCGTGCTGTTTGGCGATTCGCACGCCGACCACTGGTCGACGCCGCTGATCGAAGCAGCCAGGCGCAACGACACCAAGGTGGTCACCTACCTCAAATCATCGTGCCGCGCCTCGCGGCTCTCCACCTTCAACACGGTGCTGAAGCGCGACTACACCGAATGCGACGCCTGGCGCGAGCAGGCCATATCAGAGATCATCCGCCGCAAGCCGCGCCTGGTGGTGATCTCCGAATTTTCCATCGGCAATCTGACCCGCGATCTGCCCGCCGCCGAACGCACCGCCGAAGTGGCGCGCTGGCAGGCCGGCCTGCGCTCGACCTTGCAGGCCTTCAGCCGGGCCGGTGTCGAGACGGCAGTCATCCGCGACACGCCGATCAACGCCAGCTTCGCCGGCTCCTGCGTGGCGCGCACCCTGTGGTGGCGCGAGGCACCCTCGCCGCACTGCGACACGCCAAGGGCCGAAGCCGCCAACGACAGCACCGCCGCCACCGAGCGCGCCGTGGTGACCAGCGTGCCCGACACCCGCTACATCGACCTCACCAACCAATTCTGCGGCCCGACCTCCTGCCACGTCGTCATATCAGGCAAGCTGGCGTTTCGTGACAGGCACCATCTGGCGACGGGCTTTGCCGAGACACTGGCGGGGCCATTGGAGAGGGCCTTGTTTTAGGCGCCTGGGCATCTGCGCCCCGGTCTGTATTGTTCGTCACATCTTACGAATCTGTGGAACGAGGCTGCAACTCGGCAGTTATATATTAGCCTAACCTTGAAAAGGAGGCAGCTATGAAAAAGCTCCTGCTTGTTTCGGTTATCGCCATTGCTTCGGCGGCGGCGATGATCGCCCCCGCCGACGCCCGCAGCCGTATCAGTATCGGCATTGGCGGCTATGCAGACGACTATTACGGCGACGATTATTACAATGGTTACGACTATGGCGATCGCTACTATCGCCCTTATTACCAGTACGACGCCTATGACAACGGCTACAGGCCGCGCTATTACCACCGTCACCACCGTTGCCACATCGCACTGGTCAAGCATTGGCGCCATCACCACAGGATCGTCGAGGAAATCCGCGTCTGCCGATGATCTGATCCTGTGAAAAATGATCCGGCCGGCGCCGCCGGCCGGATATTTGCGCCGCTCACCCCACCCGCCTCCTCATCATCATCCCGTAATGCACTGCCAACAAATCCAGCCCCACCTTCAGCAGCTTCGTCACCACGTTCCGGCCCTCGCCGGTCTGCTCGGACAGGCGCTTGAGGGAACCGTCCGCGCAGCAGACTTGTCGTACCACGGCGGCCACCTCCCAATGGCCTAGCGCTCTTGTGGCGGCGGCATAGGCCCTGCCGGCGTCGAGAACGCTGTCGGCGATGCCGCCGCCCTCGCGGCCGCCGTCGATGCGCTCGGTCCAGCGCATCGGCTTGACATCAGCCTGCTGACTGCAGCGGAAATCCTCGCGGTAGCGCAGGCCTGCCTCGCGCTGCTGGCGCGACAGCGAAGTGATGCCGACGAGCGCATCGATGGCGCGCAGCCGCACGATGCCGCCGGTCGCGGCGTAGCCGTCATTCGACACTTCGTAGACACGCGCAGCCTCCAGCGTGCCCGCTGCCAGCCGCTTGCGGCCGAGGGCGTCATCCCTGAGCGCGAAATCATGGCCGATCTCGCGGCGTATGCGCACCTGCTCGGCCTCGCCCTTCGGCAATTTCGGCGCCTGCGGTTTTGCGGGTCTGGTCTTTTTGCTCATGGGAGGCTCCTGGTTGGGATGGTGGTGGGAGGCCGGCACGTGGCGATCCTTCGCGCGCCCTCGGCCCTGCCGGGCATCTTCCCACGCGGTGGCAGAGCGGAGCGGAGCGCTGCTCGGTTGGCCTTCAATGAACCGGAGGTCGTCGCCTCTTCGCCGCCGCGCCAGCATCCCTGTCGTCCGGCATCCAGGCTGATGGAACCGGCGCGAGCTTTCGACGTTATGTCGCGTCCATGCCAAGGGGAGGTTCGCCGATGACAGCCTTCATGCCGGTTACCGTGCGCTTTTGCGACAACAAAACCATGCTGGTCAGTTCGGTGGCCGGAGCCGCCGAGGCACTGCGCCACCAATGGCCCGACAAGACAGCGCCTGGCTATCTCGAGGCTTCCCGGCTGGTTACGCTCGCCGTGGACGGCATCTGCTGCCAGCGCATCGCGTTCGACGCCTTCACCAGGGCGGCCAAGCAGCAGAACATCCTGGTCGACAGGCCCAAAAGCCGCGCCCATGACTGGCTGGATGCGGTGGCTAGCCCGTGAGGAGCGGGCGCCGCCCGAAAAATTGATGCAACCGGCCCCCAGCGGGGCGCGTTTATGGGTGCGGTAGCTGGAGCCGCGCGCAAAGCGAAGGTGAACGCCGTGGGTACGATGAAAACCGGAGTGCCGCTCAAAGTGCGGGTGGAAGATGAGATCGAAGAGATCGACAGCGTCAGCGAAGCCGCCGATTTTCTCCAGCGCTGGCCGCTGGAGCGGCGTGGCCATGTCTACCGCAGCGCGTTGAACGCCTGCAGCGCGGCGATTGCCGCCCAGATTTCCGAAGCCGACGCCATGAAGGTGTTTACCGGCTTTGCCCGGGTGACCGGCATATTGGTCGGCGAGGGCAACCCGGCGGTAGCGATGGACGCAAGGAGCATGCAGAGCCGCACGCCCAAGCAAGGCGGGCAGATGCCGAAATAGGGCTTTGCTTCTTTCTCCCCGTTTACGGGGGTGAGGTGTGATCCGCGCAGCGGACGAAAAGCCAATTGCTTGGCTTTTCGAACAGCGAACGCCCGGCAGGGCAATGAGGGGCGGCGCCAGCGCTTCGGTAAGTGGCATCTGAATCGGATGCTTGAATTTCATGTCAGCTTCCATCCTGCCTCGTCAGCGCTGCCCCTCATTGCCCTGCCGGCACCTTCTCCCCGTGAACGGGGGAGAAGAGATCAAACCTCACCCCGTCGCAACAAATACGCGGCGCTGGAAGCGCGCCTGGTGGTAGGTACAATAGCTTTTCAGCGCCCCGGTGCGCATGCCGCAGCACAGCATGTCGGCGCCTGGGCGGCTGCCTGGCGCCCCCTCTTCGGCAATAGAAATGTCCGGATCCCCCTCCACCGTCAGATCCAGCGGCGCACGGCAGCGTGAAAACAGGCAATCGATGAAGCGCATCGCCACGCCATGCGGCTGCCGGCCGATGGCCGCG
>NZ_RZPB01000441.1:0-5187 GCF_003998535.1 Mesorhizobium sp. M7A.F.Ca.AU.002.02.1.1
GGCTTCTGCCTGTTCAACACGGCGGCGATCGCGGCGCGTTATGCGCAGAAGAAACACGGTGTCGAGCGCGTTGCCATCGTCGACTGGGACGTGCATCACGGCAATGGCACGCAGGATATTTTCTGGGACGATCCCTCGGTGCTCTATTGCTCGACACACCAGATGCCGCTTTATCCCGGCACCGGAGCGAAGACCGAAACGGGCGCCGGCAACATCGTCAACGCACCGCTGGCGCCGCAGACCGGCAGCGAAGTGTTTCGCGATGCCTTCCTGTCGCGCGTCCTGCCCGCGCTCGACAATTTCGCGCCCGACCTGATCATCATTTCGGCCGGGTTCGACGCGCACCACCGCGATCCGCTGGCCGAGATCAATCTGACCGAGGATGATTTCGATTGGGCGACCGGCCAGCTGATGCAGCGCGCGGCACGCCACAGCGGCAACCGGCTCGTCAGCCTGCTCGAGGGCGGCTACGATCTGCAGGGATTGGCATTTTCGGTCGCCGCCCATGTCGGGCGACTGATGAAAGGATGAACGATGGCTGGTGAGACCAACGAAGACGTCAAGGCGATGAGCTTCGAGCAGGCACTCGATGCGCTGGAGAAGATCGTCGATGATCTGGAGCGTGGCGACGTGCCGCTCGACCAGTCGATCAGGATCTATGAACGTGGCGAGGCGCTGAAGGCGCATTGCGACCGGCTGCTGAAGGCCGCCGAGGACAAGGTCGAGAAGATCAGGCTGTCGCGCGACGGCAAGCCGGTTGGAACGGAGCCGCTCGACGCGGATTGAGGCCGGTCCGAACGATGGCCTCGCCTCACCGGTTTTTGGACATGATCATGATCGAGGATATAACTCGTTGCGATTGAAACAGCTCAAGGACAAGAGGAGATACGGAAGCGATGTGCAGAAACATCAAGACCCTGTTCAATTTTGATCCGCCGGCAACCAATGACGAGGTGCGCGACGCGGCCCTTCAGTTCGTCCGCAAGCTGAGCGGAACGACGCGACCCTCGAAGCAGAACCAGCACGCCTTCGATCATGCCGTCGACGCCATCGCGGCCTCGGCGCGCGAACTGCTCGATTCCCTGGAAACCCATCAGCATCCGCGCAATCGCGAAGAGGTGGCGGCCAAGCTGCGGGCAAAGGCGGCCATCCGCTTTGCCTGATGCGGCCAGGCGGCCTTCGACCACCGACAAGGAGAGTCCATGAGCTTCTTCCCCGGGAAAGACCCTGAGGTGGGCGATGCGTTCGCCAGCGATCAGATCGAATTGATGGTCATTCCGAACGCCAAGGACATCGGTGGTTTTCAGGTGCGCCGTGCCCTGCCAACGGCAAAAAGGCGGTTGGTCGGTCCGTTCATCTTCTTCGACCGCATGGGTCCCGCGATCCTGCGGGCCGGCCAGGCGCTGGACGTCCGTCCGCATCCGCATATCGGACTGTCGACGGTCACCTATCTGTTCGACGGCAAGATCCGGCACCGCGACTCCCTCGGCACCGAAATGGTCATTCAGCCCGGCGACGTGAATTTGATGACCGCCGGCCGCGGCATCGTCCATTCGGAGCGTACGCCGGAGGAACTGCGTGGCGCGCCGATGTCGGTATCCGGCCTGCAGACATGGCTGGCGCTGCCGGACGACAAGGAAGAGGTGGCTCCTGTGTTCGAGAACACAGGAGCGCTCAGGCTTCCCGAGATTGATGCCGAAGGCGTCAACGGGCGCCTCATCATCGGCGATTTCCAAGGATTACGGTCCCCGGTCAGGGCCGATTCGGAGACGCTCTACGCCGACCTGCGCCTGGCGCCCGGCGCCAGCGTGAAAATCCCTGCCGATGCGGAAGAGCGCGCCATTTACACGCTGGAAGGCGAGGTCTCGATTTCGGGCGATGTGTTCCCAGCCGAACGGCTGCTGGTCTTCCGTCCCGGTGACGAGATCGTCGTGTCGTCGCAGACCGGGGCGCATTTCATGCTGTTCGGCGGCGCCTCTCTTGGTTCGAAGCGTTACATCTGGTGGAATTTCGTCTCGTCGTCGAAAGAGCGTATCGAACAGGCGAAAGAGGAATGGAAGACAGGCCGCTTCGACATCGTTCCAGGAGACGAGGAAGAGTTCATTCCGCTGCCGGAAAGCTGATGCCTGTCGCCCAAAGTGGCCCGGTTTTGGGGAAACGACCTGCATAGAAGCAAAAGACCACAGTCTGATCCGCGTCACTGACACGCATTTACTTTCGCCGGCCGGCGGCCTATTTCGCCCATCAACCGAAAGCCTGAGCACCGTGAACGCAACGCCGCATACGCCGCTTCTCGACAAGGCCCGCATCCCGGCCGACCTGCGCATGCTTGCCGAGAGTGAGCTGCCGCAACTGGCGTCCGAGCTTCGCGCCGAGCTGGTCGACGCGGTATCCCGCACGGGTGGTCATCTGGGCGCCGGCCTTGGCGTGGTCGAGCTGACAGTGGCGCTGCACTATGTCTTCAACACCCCCGATGATCGGCTGATCTGGGATGTCGGCCACCAGGCCTATCCGCACAAGATCCTGACCGGCCGCCGCGACCGTATCCGCACGCTGCGCCAGGAAGGCGGCCTGTCCGGCTTCACCCGCCGCGCCGAGAGCGAGTACGATCCCTTCGGCGCTGCCCACTCCTCGACATCGATATCGGCCGGCCTCGGCATGGCCGCGGCCCGCGATCTCTCCGGCGGCCGCAACAATGTCATCGCCGTCATCGGCGACGGCGCCATGTCTGCCGGCATGGCCTACGAGGCGATGAACAATGCCGGCGCGCTCGATGCACGGCTGATCGTCATTCTCAACGACAACGACATGTCGATCGCGCCGCCAACCGGCGCCATGAGCGCCTATCTGGCGCGGCTGGCCTCCGGCAAGGCCTATATCGGCCTGCGCGATTTCGGCAAAAAACTGACATCTTATCTCGGCAAGCGGGCGGATCGTGCGATCACAAGGGCGGTCGAGCATGCACGCGGCTACGTCACCGGCGGCACGCTGTTCGAGGAACTCGGCTTCTATCACATCGGCCCGATCGACGGCCACAATCTGGAGCATCTGATCCCGGTCCTGAAAAATGTCCGAGACAATGGCGAAGGCCCGGTGCTCATCCATGTCGTCACCCAGAAGGGCAAGGGCTATGCGCCGGCGGAAGCCGCCGCCGACAAATATCACGGCGTCAACAAGTTCGACGTCATCACCGGCGCGCAGGCCAAGGCGCCGGCCAACGCACCGGCCTACACCAAGGTGTTCGCCGAAAGCCTGGTCCAGGAGGGCCGCGAGGACGACCGCATCGTCGCCGTCACCGCAGCCATGCCGAGCGGTACCGGCCTCGACCTGTTCGGCGAAGCGTTCCCGTCGAGGACCTTCGATGTCGGCATCGCCGAACAGCACGCGGTGACCTTCGCCGCCGGCCTCGCCACCGAAGGCTACAAGCCGTTCGCGGCCATCTATTCCACCTTCCTGCAGCGCGCCTACGACCAGGTCGTCCACGACGTCGCCATCCAGAAATTACCGGTGCGCTTTCCCATCGACCGCGCCGGCTTCGTCGGCGCCGATGGCGCCACCCATTGCGGCGCCTTCGACACCACCTTCCTGGCGACACTGCCGGGCTTCGTGGTGATGGCGGCGGCCGACGAGGCGGAGCTGCGCCACATGGTACGCACCGCGGCAAGCTATGATGACGGCCCGATCGCCTTTCGCTATCCGCGCGGCAATGGCGTTGGCGTCGACATGCCGGAGCGTGGCTCCGTGCTCGAAGTCGGCAAGGGCCGCATCGTCAGGGAGGGCACCAAGGTAGCATTGCTGTCCTTCGGCACACGGCTGCAGGATTGCCTGATCGCCGCCGAGGAGCTAGGGGCTGCCGGGCTCTCCACCACGGTCGCCGACGCCCGTTTCGCCAAGCCGCTCGACGAGGATCTGATCCGGCGGCTGGCCCGCTCGCATGAGGTTCTGGTGACGGTGGAGGAGGGCGCCGTCGGCGGCTTCGCCAGCCATGTGCTGCAGTTCCTCGCCCATGAAGGCCTGCTGGAAAGCGGCCTGAAGGTGCGCCCGCTGGTGCTGCCCGACGTGTTTACCGACCACGCCAAGCCGGAAAAGATGTATGCCGATGCCGGGCTCGATGCTGCCGGCATCGTGCGCACCGTGTTCGTCGCGCTCGGGCATACGGTTCGCGCCCAGCGCGCCTGAATCAAAGTCTCAGTGACTTGAATCAGTTTGCCGGCCAACGTTCTTAACGCGTTGTTTACGCTGCCGTTTGGCGCTTTGCTTACCGTGTCTCTTGGCCGTTTTTCAACGGCGCCCTGCTAGATCGTGATCAGGCAGGGAGACAGCAACAATGAAAACGCTTCTGTGCGGCGCAGCGCTTTGCGCCGTCATCGTCGCGCCGGCCACAGCCGAAACGCGCTATGATCGCAGCCTCGAAAAGGCGGCCATGGGCATCGTCGCCGGCAAGATGGGCGACATCCGCGGCGGCTTTTCCTTCAAGCAGGTGCCGCAACTGGTGGTTCTGCCGGCCCCCGTTCCCGCACCTGCGGTTGCCATCGAGCCTTCACGCGAGCAAGCGTCGGGAGGGCGTGCGGATGGGTTGTCTCCGGCCGTCGAGCGCCCGGTTTCGCGAAGCGTATTCTGAGCTAGAGACCAGCAAGCCCTGATCGGGATTGCCCGATCGTTTCATCGTGCTTTGCCGCTGTGCGGGTGATCTAAAGGCGTCGGCACTGCTACTCCGCCGCCACCAGCTCCGCTTGTTGCGCCGGTTTCTCGGGGCGCCAGGATTGCGCCGCGTGGCGGGCGCGGTCTGCCAGGGCGGCAAGGCGTCCGCGCAGGTTTCGTCCACCCACCACTGACGACAAGATCACCGAATGCGTCGCAAAGCGGCGCTTGAAATCCTCGCCGCCGCAGAGAAAATCGATCGTGGTCAAGCCCCTGTCGAACGACCACTGGATGTAATCCATCATCAAGACCATGCCCGGCGAGGCCCGTTCGAAGGCCGGATCATAGGTGGTGACGAAAGCCATCATGGTTCCATGCTGCTCGAAATTGATCGATATGGCGATGATCTCGTCTTCGCGTTCGAGCACGAAGATGCGCAGCAACCCAAGCCCGGCCAGAACGGAGATCAGTGCCGGCAGCGCGGGGGAACCTTCGTCGAACAGGTCCGAAACGCGGCCGTGTTTTGCGAGCCATAGCCGTTTCAGC
>NZ_RZPB01000442.1:0-5187 GCF_003998535.1 Mesorhizobium sp. M7A.F.Ca.AU.002.02.1.1
ATTCCGGTGCGTTCGGAGTTGCAAGCCCTTGTCGGTGAAATGGCCGCGAAGCCCGGCGCGCTGGACGACACCACGCCTTGGGTGGCGCGGCTCGACACCATCTCGGCCAAGGCCCGGCAAATGCCCGATGCCTCGACCGACCAGGGCGACGACAGGGTCGGCACGATCACCCGCCTGACCATTGCCGCCGATTTCGCCGATGCGCTCAAGCAGGTGCTGCGCGGCCTCGATGCCCTGCGTGCGCCTGCCACGCGCCCGGCCAGGGGCAGCAGGCAGCCTGCGCTGGTGGTGCATCGCGATTACGCCGGCGCATCGCGCAACGCGGTGCGCGCTGCCCTTGCGACGCTGCTGGTCGCGGCCTTCTGGTTGACGACGAAATGGTCGGAAGCCGCCGGCACGGTCATTCTCGTCGCCGTCGTGTCGAGCCTGTTTGCTGCTCGCCCCGACCCTGTGCAGGTCGCCTGGGGTTTCTTCAAGGGAACGCTTCTGGCGCTGCCCTTTGCCTTTCTCGTCGGCCAGATCGCATTGCCCGCCCTGCCCGGCTTCGGCTGGTTCATGCTGTTTGTCGTGCCGATCCTGGTGCCGACGGCGCTGGCCATGGCCAATCCACGCTATGTCGGCGTTGCGACGGCTTTCGCCATCAACTTTCTCGCCTTCCTCAGTCCGCACCAGGCGATGACCTACGATCCCGGACCCTTCTTCGCCGGTTCGGCGTCGATCCTGGTCGGCATCCTGCTGGCGATCGGTGTCTTCATCGTCGTGCTGCCGGCCGATCCTTGGCTCGCGGCCAACCGCATCGTGCGCGCCATGCGTGAGGATCTGGCGCGGCTTTGCCTGCATGAGCGGGTGCCGAGGCGGTCGGCCTTCGAGAGCCTCGCCTACGACCGCATCAACCAATTGATGCCGCTGGTGCAGAATGCCGGTCAGAAAGGCGATGCGGTTCTGGGCGGCGGCGTCGCCGCCGTCACCGTCGGCCTGGAGGTCCTTCGGCTGCGCGATGCGAGCCAGAGCCATGCCATCCCATCCGAGACCGCGCTTTCGATCGCCAACTTCCTGAGAGGGCTGGCGCGCGAACTGCTCTTCCGCGCCCCCGGCGATCCGCAGACATCAACCGTCACCGTCGCCCGGCAATATGCGGCTGGTATTGCCCAGCGAAACGGTACCGGGGAATTGCTGCAGATCGCGGCATCGTTGCGCATCATCGCCGCCGCGATGGAGGATTTTCCGGATTTTTTCGCCAGGGATAAAGGCTAGGCGGCCGCTATCGCCAGCGCGTGGCCGCGTGCGTTTTCGCGCAGCGCGTCGAGATGGATCGACTTGACCAAGGCGGCGAGATCACCCTCGGCGGATTGACCGCCCACTTCCTTGAGCATCAGCCAGCTTACCTCCTGCACACCGGCGACGCGCTTGCCGTTGGCGACCTCGCGCCAGATCTTCAGCGCACGCAGGATGATGGCGTGCGTGGCGCCGGCGAGCCCGGCGCTGCGGAACAATGCCTGCAAAGCCACGTCGTGCCCGCCGGCCAGCAGCGCCCTAACCCTTTGTTCGGACTGCTGGCTGAGCGCAACCAGTGCCGAGCCGAAGAAATCGACCTTGCCATGCGCGATGGTGCGGATGAGGAAGCTCGCGGTGAGGTCGCCACGCAGCCTGAGATGCTCGATCAGGGCCGCATGTTCTTCCGTGCGCGTGCCTTCGATCAGCGTCACCGAAGCCTTGACGCAGGCGTCGCGCATGACGCGGTCGGCTCGCGCCGCGCCCATCATCGCCATCACCAGTGGCGACGTTTTCAGCATTTCGCCAAGCTTGACGAGCAGCATATGCCGGCAGTCGGCCGGCAGCCTGACATCCGATATCAGCGCCTCGCGCACCAGCGGCAGGTGCCCATGCCGTTCGGCCATGCGGCGGAAGCTGAGCGAGGCGATGTCGGCGCCGCTGTTGGCGAGCAGCACGGCGCAGGCGTCCGCCTCGCCGATCTCGGCGATGGCCGCCGACAGCGCCATCGAGACGAGCGGCCGGTCTGCGATCAGTTTTTGCGTCGCCTTCGGACTCGAAGCCACGCGGTTGATCAGGTCGGCGTCGGTGAGCAGCGGCGAGCGCGCCAGCACCACGCCGGCGACTTCCGGCTGGTCGGAGGCCAGCACGCTGATGATCTGCATTGGCGCGTGTTGGCTCATCGACAGCGCCTCGGCCATCGCCAGCCGCACCTTTGACGAGGCATCGTCGAGCAACAGTGTCAGCGCCGCCTCTGCGGCGCAGCGGTCCTCGAAGGGCAATTCGGAATTGATGTAGGCTCGGGCCAGAGCGCTCGCCGCCGCGGCGCGCTCCGACACCTTGGCCGTGTAGATCCATTTCAGGAAATGCGAAACAACAACCATGCCCGCCTGCTTACGCCCCTTGCCGGAAGGTTCCGACCCCACTGACGACCGTAGGCAGAATTGGTTTACGAACCGTTCACCATGTTCATTAACTGGCTTGCGAGGCTGATTTGCAGCGCCTATCAACCGTCAAGCACCTGAGGAGAGAGAAATGGCCGGACTTTATCTCGAAGAGTTCGTCGTCGGCCATGTCTTCCAGCACACGCTGCGCAAGACCGTTACCGAAAGCGACAACATGCTGTTTTCGGTGATGACGCTGAACCCGCAGCCGCTGCACATCGACTTCGATTTCGCCACCAAGAGCGAATGGGGCAAGCCGCTGGTCAATTCGCTGTTCACGCTCGGGCTGATGATCGGCATTTCGGTCAATGACATCACCGTCGGCACCACGGTGGCCAATCTCGGCATGAAGGAAACCGTGTTTCCGCATCCGGTCTTCCATGGCGATACCGTTCGCGTCGAAACGACAGTCATCTCGGTGCGCGAGTCCAGGTCGAAGCCCGATCGCGGCATCGTCGAATTCGAGCATCGCGCCTACAACCAGCATGGCGATCTCGTCGCCAAATGCACCAGGCAAGCCATGATGCTGAAGAAGCCGGCCTGATCATGCGCTCGCTGCTGTTCGTCCCCGGTGATTCCGAGAGGAAGCTGGAAAAGGGTTTTGGTGCCGGCGCCGACGTGGTCATCGTCGACCTCGAGGATTCCGTGGCGCCGCACAACAAGGCGCTGGCGCGCGTCGTAGCGGCGCGCTTCATCCTGGAACGCAGGGCACAAACGACTTCCGCCATCTATGTCAGGGTCAATGACCTCGCGACCGGGCTGACGGATGACGATCTGGCGGCGCTGGTTCCGGCGAAACCCGACGGCATCATGCTGCCCAAGTCGAACGGCGGCCAGGATGTGCAGCACCTGTCGGCAAAACTCAGGGTGCGCGAGGCCGAAAAAGGCCTGGCCGACGGCGCGATCAAGATCCTGCCGATCATCACCGAAACGCCGGCAGGCGTGCTGGCGGCGGCAACCTATGCCGGGACCAGCGCGCGGCTTGCCGGGCTCACCTGGGGCGCGGAAGACCTGTCGGCGGCGCTCGGCGCGCGCAGCGCCCGCGACGAGCATGGCCGCTACACGGACGTGTTCCGTCATGCTCGCACCATGACCATACTCGCCGCCGGTGCGGCGGAGGTCGCGGCGATCGACACCGTCTTCCCAAATTTTCGCGACATGGCGGCCTTCGCCGCGGAGTGCGCCGAGGCCGAACGCGATGGCTTCACCGGCAAGATGGCGATCCACCCCGATCAGGTGCCGGTCATCAACGCAGCCTTCACGCCGTCGGCCGAGGCGGTGAGACAATCGGCGGCAATCGTTGCTGCGTTCGCGGCAGCGGGAAGCCCCGGCGTCGTCGCTATCGACGGCAAGATGTTCGACCGCCCGCACCTGCGGCTGGCCGAGCGGCTTCTGGCGCGGGCGAAGGCGGCAGGTGTTTCCGCCTGAGCGCCTGCTACCAAACCAATGGAATCAGGCGGTAACGGACCCGGGCCACATAGTCGTCATAGCCGCGCAGACCGGCGCGAAGCGTTTTCTCTTCGATGAAGGTGCGGATGGCCAAGAGAACGACGAGCACGAGCACCGACGCCAGCCCCCACCAGGAACCAAGCAGAAGTGCCGTGCCGGCGAAGAAGAGGATGGCGCCGGCATACATAGGATGGCGGACGTAGCTGTAAGGCCCGGTGGAGATCACACGTTGTCCGCGTTCGTCCTGGATCTTGACCACGGGCGCCGCAAAACTGTTCTCCAGCATCGTCAGATAGCAGATCCAGATTCCGAGCAGCAGGACCAGTGCGCCGACCACCTGCACCCAGACGGGAACCGCCGACCAGCCGAAACGCACGTCGAATCCCATGAATATCTGAGAACCAAAGATGGCGAGCAGAAGTATGGACAGCAGCACCTTGTCGGCCGCGTCCTGATTCTTCTGGATGGGAGAGCTCAGCCGCTCATTCATCAGACCGGGATCGCGCCTCGCCAGCGCCACGCCCAAGGTGAGACTGAGGCCCACCATCCCCACCAGATAGACCCAGGCCCCCGGCCAATGCAGCGTGCCGGCCGACAGGAAGAGCAAGGCGCCCATGGCGACGAACCAGACGAATGTCTGAAGAACCAATTTCGCGATCATGATCGACCTGCCTTGATATCCGCTGATGATTGGTATTTTAGACCATTGGTCTACCATACAGACCACTGGTCTATAGTTCAAGCGAACCTTCGACCCGAGGCTCCGAACTCCAGCTTAACAAAAGGCTTGCGGCAGTCGGTTGTGTTGGCGGCTTTTTGCCGGGCAGCCTTCCACGATAGGAATTTTTTCTTGACTCGGTGATCTCAGCTATGGTACATTTTTGCCCATGGTGCTGATTTGCGCCAGTGACCCGCCGCACAGGCGGGTTTTTCGTTTGATGCTCCGTCAGCCAACGCGCAAGCGGAGACTCCGAAGGGACCCGTTAACCCGAAATCCGTTGCCCTGGCTGCCGACGTCGGGACTGGACGGGAGCAGCCATCACGTGCAGAAAGTTCGTCATGCCCCGTGTCATCAAGCATCCAGAACTCAGGCGAGAAGAACTTCTGGATCATGCCCAGACCCTGTTCCTGACCCAAGGCTATGACAAAGCGAGCCTCAATGACGTGATTGCGTCCGCCGGCATCTCGAAGGGTGCTTTCTATCATTACTTCCCCTCCAAGGAGGCTCTCCTGGAGGCATTGGCCGATCGCTTTGCAAAACAGGCACTGGCTGGGGTCCAGGACATACTCCACGATCCCGGCC
>NZ_RZPB01000443.1:0-5173 GCF_003998535.1 Mesorhizobium sp. M7A.F.Ca.AU.002.02.1.1
CCACTCAGCAAATGGCGAGCACTCCGGGCAGTCCGCTGCTGCCAGTCGGATACCCTGCTTTCGTCGTTAGCTTCCTGACCCCGAACATAGTTGCCCGCAATGACGTCAGTCCAAACTAACGCTTACGTGCGCGTTTGACAGCAGCCTCGGCCACGGCCGGGGCCTCCTGAATGCTTGCCGCGCCGCCAAAATCCGCGTTCTTGGTTCGGCCAGCTCCAGGACCGGCACCTAGATCAGCGCCCGTGATCGGATCGGACGCCGGATCAGAAAGAGTACGGTCGGCCATCTTGGCCACCACCTTCATGTCTCTGGCGCCCATTTTGACGGTTGCCAAGCCGTCTCCGCCGTCGACGGGCATCACCTGTTCAAGGTCATCGATCCGATCCCACTCTTCGCCGGAATTCCATGGACCATTGGTATCGCCGTCACCTTGAGAGGTGTTGACGTACATGCTGGCGTACCTCTCGATGCCCGGGAGCTTGCCTGACGGGAAATTGTTTTCGATGGCGTAGAGTGCTTTCTCAAACGACTTTTGATGAGCGATCTCGCGTGTCATCAGGAAGCCGAGCGCGTCCTTGATGCCCGGATCATCGGTGATGTTGATGAGGCGTTCGTAAACGATCTTGGCGCGCGCTTCAGCGGCGATGTTCGACCGCAAATCCACGGTAGGTTCACCGCGTGAGTCGACATAGGCCGCGGTCCAGGGAACGCCGGCTGAGTCGCACAGCGCGGGAGCACCGCCAAACAGGATGGATTCCTTGGCTGTCGTACCGCTGGCGCCGACCATCATATAAAGGTCCGCTTCTTTCATCTGGCCTTCGGCAAGTTGTGCCTTGAGCCCCTTGTTCAGCATGGTGACGATCGATCCCACCACCTCAAGGTGGCTGAGTTCTTCAGTGGCTATGTCGAGCAACATGTCGCGACGGCCAAGATCATCCTCGCCGAGGCCTTGCGTGAAATAGCGCATCGCCGCGGCAAGCTCACCATCGGCGCCACCGAATTGTTCCATGATCATGCAGGCCAGGCGGGGATTAGGCTCCGAAACGCGGACGGTGTATTGCAGGCGCTTGTTGTGCATGAACATTGGCAATCCTCCAGGGGGTTGGGTTGCCCAACATCCGCCTGCGAGGATTGTTCCATATTGCATCGAGTGACGCAGTGGCCGATCCGCGAGGCCATGGCGCGCTAGGGGTGAAATTCGTGTCGGGACGCACATCAATGAGCGCCTCCAGATGGGAAAAAGACTGGTCGCGCACGTTTTTTCCTCCGGGTACTGGAACGAACATGTTGTCGGGACTAACCCACGATGAAAGCGGCGAAAAAACTGCTGAGGCTCTGCATTCGTCTGCAGGTCACAGCGATGGGATGACAGATCCCGAATGGCCACAGCAAAGTCCGGCGCCAGGCATCTCTTGCGAAGTTCTGCGATCTCGGAACAATCGCGCCAAACCACAGTTCTAGCCAGGCAGCGGAGCTGCAAGATTGGTGACCCGATCCCCGCGTGAGCCCTCCCACGGCGTAGGCGCTTGATCACCAGCAGGCGATATAATCGCGGCGATAGCATCGATGGGCAAGAAGGCCAAGCAGAACACCGCGTCTCGGACGGATCGCGAAAGGGCCATCGAAGCGACTACTTTGCCCGAAAGTGCGGCCTCACCAAGGACGAGGCACTCAAGATTCTCAGGTCGCAGGATCGATGAAGAAGCGAAACGGCGGTCGGGCGGCCGGTAGGAGCAATCGTCGCTCGATCGTCGCAACCGATGGCGGCGGATGATCTAGTTCACCCCGACACACCTTTTCAACAATCCGCTTCAACCATCCGGGCATGCCGCGGGCCGGGTCCCGTTTAGACCGGCAGAGGCAGCCGAGCGACCATTGTGGCTTGCAATATGTGCCGAAAAGCGCGCGATCTGGTCTCACAGCAGCTTGCCCACAAAACGCTGAAGAGGTCGTTCCGGCGCCGCGGCCCCCGACCGCCGTCTTATCAACATTGATCGGCGAAAGAGTGACCAGCAATCGACTTCGATAGGCGAGAACGCCGGTTAAGGCGCGGCAGGCGGCTTGACAAGCGGCCGCGAGGCTAGCCAGGCGCAGAGGCGACATGGCGCCGGTTGTGCCGACCAGAACGGAGCGAGATCACGGTCCTTGCTCGTGTTCCCACCATGTCTTTGAGGGCGAGGAACAACCGATGGCCTTGGTTGTTAGAGCTGCATATGCCGCGAAGCATTGAACTCGAAGTGGGACATGGAGATGGCGACGAAGAAAAGCGCCCAGAGCAGCACAAAGGGCCTGGGAAGATCTATTTTACGAAGCCTTGAAGGACATATACTACGCGGAGCGTAAGATCTTAAGTGCCCTCAAGAAAATGGCCAGGGGTGCCGAATCGCAAGAGTTGACCGCCGCGTTCGAGAAGCACCGCGACGAGACTGAGGGTCAGGTTGAGCGGCTGCAGCAGGTGTTCGAGATTTTCGGCAAGCGCGCGCAGGGCAAGACCTGTCCCGCGATCGACGGCATCATTGAGGAGGGCGGGGAGATACTGGAGGAGTTCCAGGCGGCGCCGGCCCTCGACGCCGGGCTTGTTGCCGCTGCCCAGGCCGTCGAGCATTATGAGATCGCCCGTTATGGGACATTGGTAACCTGGGCAAGGCTGCTCGGCTTGAATGACGCGGTTCCGCTGCTGCAGCAGACGCTCGACGAAGAGAAGGCAACGGACGAGGCGTTGACGCAGCTTGGAGGCACCAGCGTAAATGAAAGGGCGCTGCAAGATGCCGCCTAGATCTAGCTGAACGCGTTGGGCGGGAGGGAGATCGAGTCCATCGACACCGTCGATCAGGTTGGCTGGCGCTGCGTGCATGAGCAAATAGTGGATACGGTTGTTGCATTGAACCGTCCGAGGCGGTCATTCCTGCGCGAACAACTCGCCTTGCCCATGAATGGTGGCAGGAACATCCGTGGCAGCTTGGGATCAGCGCCCATGGTAGAAACCAAAGGAACAATCAACCCGAGCTTCCGCTCGATATCGTTGCTCGAAACTGTCGGAGCTCTGGCCGGACGCGCCAGCAGCGCCGCGACGCTCGCTTCCATCTGCCCTCGGCGAGGCGCGCGGAATCGCTCGATCGTGCGGCCCGATCGCAGCGACACCGCTGTTTCGTCCGGCTCCGCGTGCAGACAGGATGAGGCGCGACTGTCACTGCAGTTTTCAGGTGCCAGGTGAGGGTCCTCGTCACCGGCGCGTCGGGTCTGATCGGAGCTTCTCTTTGTGCGCGCCTGGCCGCCGATGGATATGAAATCGTTCGCGTACTGCATCGTGCCGGCGCCGCGCCCTTCAGAGGCTTGCCGCCTGTCTTGCTCGACATGGCAAAGGCGCTGCAGACGCAGGACTGGAGCCCGCATCTGATAGGCATCGACGCGGTCGTCAACTGCGCCGGTGTGCTGCAGGACAGCGCGCAAGAAAGCACTGGCGGTGTGCATGCGGGTGGCGCATCGGCACTCTTTGCCGCCTGTGAGCAGGCGGGCGTGAGAAAAGTCATTCACTTCTCGGCAATCGGGGTCGATCGGCTGCAGCCGTCCGCCTTCTCGGCCACCAAGCTGGCTGGCGACCAGGCGTTGATGGCGCGCGATTTGGACTGGGTCATCCTGCGCCCGTCGGTCGTGCTGGGCCGGCCGGCGTTCGGCGCCAGTGCGCTGTTTCGCGGACTGGCCGCATTGCCACTGTTGCCGGTGATGCCCAGCACGGGTCGGCTTCAGGTCGTACAGTTGGATGACGTGATCGCCACTGTCCTGCATTTTCTCCGGCCCGATAGCGCATCGCACCTTGCGCTTGACCTTGCCGGACCTGAAGCGCTGCCGATTAGCAAGGTGGTCGGCCTCTACCGCCGCTGGCTTGGGTCGAGACCGGCTGGAGAGTTCACTCTGCCCGGTAGCGTCGCGGCCGGCCTGTACCGGGTCGGCGATGCGGCGGCTCTGCTCGGCTGGCGCCCGCCGATGCGCAGCAATGCGGCCAAGGAAATCGTGCGGGGCGCTGTCGGCGACCCGCAGGCGTGGATCACTGCGACAGGGATCCAACCATCCAGCCTCGAAGCGGCGCTAAAGCTCAATCCCGCGACGGTGCAGGAGCGATGGTTCGCCCGTCTCTATTTCGTCAAGCCGGCGATCTTTACTGTCCTGCCCTTCTTCTGGATCATGACCGGCATCATTTCCCTGACCACCGGCTGGCGCCGCGGGGTCGACTTGCTGGTCGGCACGGCCATCGGTCCGCTGGCGGAACCGGCGGTCATCGCCGGAGCGCTGGCCGACATGGCGGTCGGCGCGTTGATCGCCTGGCGACCGACCAGTCGGCTGGGGCTGTTCGGGGCGATCGCGGTGGCTCTTTTCTATGCGATCGCGGGGACCATGCTGCGACCAGAACTGTGGAACGAGCCGCTCGGCCCATTCCTGAAGATCCTGCCGATCCTGGTTCTGCATTTTGTCGCGCTGGCGGTCCTGGAGGAACGCTGATGACCTACTTCATGCTCAAGTTCCTGCATGTCGTCGGCGCGGCCGTGCTGCTGGGCACCGGCGCCGGCATCGCCTTCTTCATGCTGCTCGCTCACCGGACCGGAAATTCCGCGACCATCGCGGCGGTCGCACGCATGGTCGTGATCGCCGATTTCATCTTCACTGCAACCGCCGTCGTCGCCCAACCTGTCACCGGTGCATTCCTCGCCTGGCATTCCGGCTATCCGCTGACCGAGGGGTGGATTGTGCTTTCGATCCTGCTCTACCTCATCACCGGCCTGTTCTGGCTTCCAGTCGTGTGGATGCAGATCGAGATGCGCAATCTCGCTATGCAGGCCGCGGCAGAGAAGCAACCTCCACCACAGCGCTATGACACCTTGTTTCGGCTCTGGTTCGCCTTTGGCTTTCCTGCCTTCGCGGCAGTGCTCGCCATCTTCTGGCTGATGATTTCGCGACCTTCGATCGATTGGTTCGCCTTGTAGCACCGGACTTCGTCTCCCTCGTCACGGTCTGCAACATCGTTGCGCCTAACAAATGGAAGGCGATGGGCGCCAGCCGCAGACTGCCTCGTTCCGTTACTACATACCGGGTGGCAATGGTTGCACAGGTTCCCGGCCATCGGCTTCCATTTGTTAGGCGCAACGATGTTGCAGACCGTGACGAGGGAGACGAAGTC
>NZ_RZPB01000444.1:0-5127 GCF_003998535.1 Mesorhizobium sp. M7A.F.Ca.AU.002.02.1.1
ATGGTTGACCACGCTTTTCAAAGATCGTGAACTACATCTCCTCGTTGTGCTCGACGCACTCCGGACAAGTAACCTCATGGGCGCGGCATGCAGGATTAACCGAGCCCAGCCGGTCATGAGTGCGGCCGGCGCTCGGCTGCTCGATTTATTTGCGCGATAAGCTCGCGACCATGTCCGCGGAGGTATTCAAACTTAACGCTGCGTCCGGGAGCTCTTGCCCTCCAGTTTGCGACGCTCCCCCGCCCATCCAGTGATCGTTTATTTCGTCGGATAGTTTGACCCGGCTCTACCGAATCGCCGCTTCAGGATCATTCTTTCCGATTTCGTCACGCTCGTATTTCTGCCGCGTCCTACACCGATTGGGCGCGAACAAAACTGAGCGCCTTGGAACCCGAACCCGTGCGTCGTGACCGGGAGCATCCGGGGCGAACTCATCCGCTCGGGGGCATCGCATCACCGGACGGCGACAGGCACGGTCGACCGGCATCTCGGCATCGGCTGGGAATTCGTCCATGGTCTGCATTGGCGACGACGCTTCCTGAGGCCACGTAGCCCTTATGCCAAGCTGGGCGCCCGGGTCGAGCGCGTAATGACGACAATTGCTTCGCTGCAGGTCAAACGCTTTCCGGGCCACCTGCAAAGTCTTCACCCGGCCGTACAGCGCCCAAGACCACTGATGTGATCGACAAGAGCCTTTTTGATAAATCTGCGCTATTCTCCTGTCGCGCACGGACGACCGCGTGGCGAAGAGCAGGGTCCGAGATGAGAGCCCTGCCGCGCAGCTTCTATCGTCGCGCCTCGTTTGCGGCATCCGTGCCTACCCTCTTCGGACCTCGTGGGTTCCAACCGGCGACGAGGCGTGCATAGGCGCCCTCGGCCTGCTCCACCCAGCGGCGCTCTTCTTCCCGGTGGCTCTTTATGTTGTAGGCGTGCGCTCCCTTTTGGCCGCGCACAGCCTTGCTCCCGGCCTTGAGTTCCACATCGCGCAAGCTTCTTGGCATGCAGGGAGGGTCGAGCCCACGCGTAACTCTCGCCCTTCTCAACAGATGACAGATCACGACAGAGAGTTTGCGTGCGGTTGCCACGGCCGCGACATGCTGTCCGCGCCGGGCTCGCACGCCGCAGGGAGAAGGCTCGCAACGGTCCGGGAGCACGAGCGGCCGCCCAGGCCGCCTCGACGAGCATGCCGCGCGCATGACCACGGCCCTGCTTGGTGATCCGCCCATGGTAGGCCGGACCTGGCCGGACTGCTGGACGCTTGGGTTCAACCCGAGATAGGTCACGAGCTTCTGCGGATCGTCGAAGCGCGACACGTCGCCGATCGCCGCCCTTCATCGCCAGCGCGACGGTGATGTCGACGCCGGGAATGGTCATCAGCCGCTTCACGCCTTCATCCTCGAGAGCCGAGCGGACAAGATCGCGTTCGATGACCTGGAGGTCTTCGCCCAATCGGTCGAACTCGCGCAGATGCCCATCGATCGCGAGGCGCTCGTCCTGCGGTACGACCTGCTCGATTAACCAGGTCCGACCCTTGGCGCCGCACAGGTCAGCATGCGGGCAGGACGGATCAGGTGGCTATGAAGGATCGACTGGATGACGCTCTTCAATCGAGATCTCTGTCGGACAATCTGATTGCGCCGTGTCACCTGTCGACGCAGAGCCTGCGTCGGCTCGTCCGCAATCCAGACTTCTGGCAAGAAGCCGCTGGCATAGAGCTGCGCAAGAACGTCGGCGTCGATCGTCGTTTTGATCTTGGCATAGGCAACGATAAACACCTGTTTCGGCTTGGCGATCCCCACCTTCTTCACATGCGGCGCAACCACAGCTGCAGCGGACGTCGCGTTGCCGGTGGCCTCGATCACCCCGACATCGTTCGGCGACAGCTTCGCGGCGAACGCCGCCAGCAGATCGCGCCGCATGTCGACGCGGCCGAGTCGCCTGAGCCTGCCCTCCTCCCATGCCACTGCTTCGGCGAAGGCGCGGTGAATATCCAGTCCGATGATAAGCATGCCCGTTCCTCCTTCTTGGCTCGGTCAAAGACGGGAGCTGGCGGGCAACACGACATCTACTGATCCGCGCTCGCAGCGCATCCGGGAAAGTCGCGAGGGGCGGCCATGTAACGAGCTCGGGCTCTCAGCCCACGGTCTATTGACGGCCTGCCTGCACCTTTGTGCTCCCGGTGCCCCACGTCCCGGATGGGCTCACCATAAGGGCGTTCCAAAACAAGAACAGCAGGACGAGAAGGCACCACAGATCACATACCGGATAGCGGCAAGGCCAAGCGCTTCGTTCAGATAGGCTTGCGCCAATGGGCTTAGGCCGAGCCTACAACAGCTCTCAAAAACGCTGCCGGACTGCTGCATTGGCTCGCCGATACAATTGGCACAGGCCTCACGGCAGCTTAGGATCAAACCGCCCATCAGTCGCCTCGGACTGGAAAGGTGCACCCTATTAGGTTCCACGCCTAGCTAGGTCGGGGCCGCCGAAGACGCTGGTTGATAGACCGGCGCCATCGGCCCGGCGTTTCAAACTGCCAATCTCTGACCTGCACAGTACGAACGATTGCTCGCTTCGGCAGATCACGCGGCTCATATGTCGGACCTTAACGTCATCCATCATAAACTTTTTGCGACAAAAGATTGCAAGAATGCTAAATTGTTAAAGTCGTTTGTTTCGGTTAAAGGCATCCATCCCATGGATGGCTGATGACATGCGTTTCAAAGGACTTGATCTAAATCTCCTCGTTGTGCTCGACGCACTCCTGACGGAGCGTAATCTCTCGGCGGCGGCACGCAGGATTAACCTGAGTCAGCCCGCCATGAGTGCGGCCGTCGCCCGACTGCGCGATTATTTCCGCGATGAACTGTTTACGATAAGAGGTCGCGAAAGATTTCTAACCCCGCGTGCGGCAGCATTTGCCCCCGCAGTTCGCGACGCTCTCCAGCACATCCAGTGCTCGATTATTTCTTCGGATCCGTTTGACCCAGCTCGAGCCGATCGCCTCTTCAGGATCATTCTTTCCGATTTCGTCACGCTCGTGTTTTTCGAAAAGCTTGTGGAGCGTATTTCACGGGAAGCCCCCGCCGTCAGCTTCGAACTGCTGCCTGTCGACGATAGCCCCGATGAGCTTCTCCGGCGCGGTGACGTCGATTTTCTAATTCTACCGGATATGTTCACGTCGAGTGTGCATTCAAGCGTTGCGCTGTTTGACGAGAAGCTCGTGTGCGTAGGCTGTCCCACAAACAAGCAGCTGCCACAGCAGCTTACATTCGAGAGATACATGTCGATGAGGCACGTCGCGGTCAGGTTCGGGCGTACGATGAAGCCGTCTATCGAGGAATGGTTTTTGCTTGAGCATGGCCTTAAGAGACGTGTCGAGGTCGCCGTGCAGGGCTTCAGCATGATTCCACCTATGGTGTCCGGCACAGCTCGTATAGCGACCATGCCCTTACGGCTGGTCAGGCATTTCGAAAAAACGTTCCCCCTGCGGGTTATCGAACTTCCGCTGCCATTTCCCACATTCACCGAGACCCTCCAATGGCCGGCCCTCCACAATAGCGATCCGGCAAGCATCTGGATGCGGGAGATAATGATACAGGAGGCATCTCGGATGGCTGCCCCGCTGTGAACCCACGGAAAATTCAGGCGCACCTATAGTCACTACTCCTGTCACCATCTACTTTGACGACAATAGCCCTCGCCGGATAAAGTCGATGCTGGCGGCAAGTGCGCCTGCGAGATCGTCCAGAGAATGGACTTCCTCGACCAGCTCGAATGAGAAAGGTCCCGCGTAGCCGCCATCCAGCAGCGCCTGAATCTGGCTGCCATTGTCGGAACCTGCAAGAAAGCGATCGGGGTAAATCCAGAAGGTCGGGTCGTTTACGCTTGAAATGTGCACCAGGCCGGTAAGCTCGCAGAACAGGCATGTCTCCCCGGCCAGGGTGTGGTGGAACGTGTCGTGCACGAGGCGAAAGACGGACTGGCCATCAACCGCGGCAACGGCCTCGGCCGCTTCCTTCTTTGATCGAAGCGAGCAGGTTCGGAAACCCAGCGGCTCGATGAGACCGATCAGACCCCGCGACTGGAGGATTGGCTTGATCTCGTTTAGAGCGAAACGAAGATTGTCCTGGCGCTCGCTATTGGTGGGCCACGAGCTGCGGTTGGCCGGCACCAACACGAGCGTCTCCGCCCCGCACGCCGTCGCATAATCGGCGAGGTTGCTTGCCTCGGCCTGACGCGTTGGAGTCCAGTCGTTGAACCGCTGCAAGGCGTTGACAGAGATGATCGTGACGCCCGCTTCGGTAGCGGCCAACCGAACGTCCGCAGCCGGAATGCCGCGTGCGACAGGATTGCTGAAATGAGGGTAACGGATTTGGACGTCGGTCAGGCCTTGGTCACGGGCAAGCGCGAAAAGCGCACTGACGTCAAGGCGGGGCGCCGCCATGTGATCGAGTGCAAAGCGGGGCGATACCTGGCGCATTGCTTGACTTTCCTTCCATGAAGCGCGGCTGCCATTTCGGCATCCGGCTTCTTTCAAGACGGAACCACGCCGGTTCACAGATCGGACAGAGACGGCCGAGTCAATCGAGCTTTCCTTTCATCGGTGAAAGGAAAATGGGCGCTCATGATAGAAATCCATCAAGGTCAAATATTTTCCGGAAGATAAATGTCGAACGGCAGAAATGTCTGCCCCGGGCTCTCCGCGACGCCGGCTTTGATGGCCCGCTCCATTGCCATTATCAGCTCCTGGCAAAGTCGGCGCATTGGCGTGCCGACCGCCATCGTCAAGATGTCATCCGCAAGCGCCCCACGTGACTGCGGCGTCATTTCACTCACGATCGCGACGAGATCCTGACCGCTCCCCTCTTCTCGGAGCGCGGAAATTGCCCCCTCTATCCCCCCGCCGGCCATATAGAAGCCGACGAGCTCTGGTTCCCGCTGCATAAGATCCAGCAATTTTTCGTAAGTGAGCTGCCGTTCATCAAGGTTCACGAGCGCATCAAGCACCTCGAATTTTGGCGCGTTCTCACGAAAATACGCACGAAAGGCCGTTTCCCGCGTCGCATGCGCCTGGAAGCGATGGCTTCCGACAAACACCGCCACCTTGCCGGGCCGTTTTGCGGCCTT
>NZ_RZPB01000445.1:0-5124 GCF_003998535.1 Mesorhizobium sp. M7A.F.Ca.AU.002.02.1.1
ATGCGCATCTGTTCGGCACCTCGATGGTCAGCGGCTTCACCGGCCGCCTGCGCGGCAAGAAGCTGACCGACAGCCTGCCGCGCTTCAAGGAGGTCTGGGGACCGCTGGCCAGGCGCGCCGCCGACAAGGGCGTGCGCATCGCCTTCGAGAACTGCGCGATGGACGGCAACTGGGCCGCCGGCGACTGGAACATCGCCCACAATCCGGACGCCTGGGAGCTGATGTTCAACGAAGTGCCGGACGACAATCTCGGACTGGAATGGGAGCCCTGCCACCAGCTCGTCTATCTGATCGATCCGATGCCGCAGATCCGCAAATGGGCGCCGCGCATCTTCCACGTCCACGGCAAGGACGCGACGGTGCGCTGGGATGTCATCCGCGAGCATGGCGTGTTCGGCCGGCTGCCCTTCGTGCAGATGCGAACGCCGGGCTTCGGCGACAGCGACTGGACGCGGGTGATCAGCGAATTGCGGCTGGCCGGATACAAGGGCGCCATCGACATCGAAGGCTGGCACGACCCTGTCTATCGAGGCGATCTCGAAATCACCGGGCAGGTGCGCGCGCTGGAATATCTCAAGCAATGCCGGGGAGGGGCCAGCTACCTGCCGAACCCGATGTGAGGATCGGCCGGCGGGAGGAGCCGGCCGGGATGTCTGCAACGCACATTGCCGAAGCGAATGTCGAAACCCCTCGCTTGCGAGGACAAAAAGGGAGGATAAGTGCATGAGCATGACGATGAGAAGGACAGTTCTGCGCTCGACCGTCGTGGCCGCCGCCACGGTGCTTGCCGCTGCGATCTCCACCTTGCCCGCGCAGGCGCTCGACGCCAAATGGTGCAAGGACGTCCACATCCGCTTCTTCGTCGGCGGCGCCGAGGGCGACGCTTTCGGCACCATCGTCTACAATGGCGCCAAGCAGGCAGAGGCCGATCTGGGGCCGAAGGTCGACTACATCTTCTCCCAGTGGGACATCGAAAAGATGGTGCAGCAACTGCGCGAGGCCGTCGCGGTCAAGCCCAACGGCATCGCCATGATGGGCCATCCGGGCGACGCATCAATCATGCCGCTCGCCGAACAGGCGCACAAGGACGGCATCAAGATGATGTACCAGAACGTGCCTGTGCCGAAGGTGGTGGAAGCGTTCGGCGGCGGCTATGTCGGCGCCCAGCAGGAACAGCAGGGCCGCGCGCTCGGCGCCGAGGCGTTCAAACTGGGCAAGCTGAAGGCCGGCGACAAGGCGATCATGATCGGTCCGTTCGAAAACGAAAGTCGCGGCGCGCGCGAACGCGGCACGGTGGCGGCGCTCAAGGAAGCCGGCGTCGAGGTCATCCAGTTGTCCTCACCGCCGAGCGGCGAATGGGCGTCCGATCCCAACCTGGCCATTCCGGTGATCACCGCGGCGCTGCTCAACAATCCCGACGTCAAGGCGGTCGGCTATCCCGGCGGGCAGATGCTCGGCAATGTCTCGACCTATATGCAGGCGGCCGGACGCAAGGCGGGCGAGATCTTCAATTTCGGCTTCGACACCAGCCCGCAGATCGTCGAGGGTTTCAAGGGTGGCTGGGTGCAATTGACCGCCGACCAGCAGCCGTTCCTGCAGGGCTATCTGCCGATCCTCAGCCTCTGCCAGCAGGTTGTGCTGGGGCTGGCGCCGATGAATGTCGACACCGGCGCCGGCTTCGTCACGCCCGAAAATTACGAGATCGTCGCCGAGCTCGCCAAGCAGGCGCTGCGCTGACCTCCCAAGCCGCCGGCCGGGATCTCAGGCCCCGGCCGGCGGGACCGCTGGCGACGACGCCGGCACGAGACAATGAAAGCGAGCATCCGATGGCCGAACGCCTCATCGAACTGCGCGACATCAGCAAGTCCTATGGCCAGGTCTATGCACTGGGCGGGGTCAATCTCAGCGTCGACCGCGGCGAGGTGGTCGGCCTGCTCGGCGACAATGGCGCCGGCAAGTCGACGCTGATCAAGATCCTCTCGGGCGTGGTCAAGCCGACCAGCGGCGAAATCCTCGTGCGTGGCAAGCCGGTGACCGGGTGGAGCGCGGCGCGTTCGCGCGAGGCCGGCATCGAGACGGTGTTCCAGGACCGGGCGCTGGCCGTGCAGCAGACCATCGTTCGCAACATCTTCATGGGCCGCGAGCTGACCGGCTTCATGGGCTTTCTCAGGGTCAACAAGGAGATCGAGGAGGCAAGCCGGCTGATGCGCGAGATCGGCTTCACCTCGAAAGTGTTCACGCCGCAGTCGATCGTCGGCCAGCTTTCGGGCGGCGAACGCCAGGGCGTGGCGATCGCCCGCGCCATCTACAAGCAGGCCGAGCTGATCGTCCTCGACGAACCGACGACGGCGCTGTCGCTGACCGAGACCGCCAAGGTGTTCCATTTCGTGCGCCAGGTGCGGGCGAGCGGCCGCTCGATCCTGTTCATCGGCCACAACATCCATCATGTCTTCGACATCGCCGACCGCTTCGTGGTGCTGGACCGCGGCAAGGTTGCACTGACGACCGACCGCAGCGAGGTCAAGTCGGCCGAAGATCTCATCAACTTCATGGAAGAGGTCGCGCATCCCGGCGGATTGGCCGGGCTGCACGATGCCGGCGACGCGGAGCAGAGAGCACGATGAGCAAGACCATGGAGCCCAACCTGCACGAGCCGTCCGCCGGCATTCCCCGTCCCAGTTCTCAAAAGGAATGGAGGCACCCATCCGATCACTGGATGCGCGGCTTCATCCTCGACAACCGTGCCGCGCTCGGCACGCTCGCCGTGTTCATCGTCATGATGACGGTGTTCCTGATCGCCAACCCGACCGTTTTCACCACCCGGTATCTCTACCGTTCGGTGCTGACGACGCTCCCCGTTGCGCTGTTCGTGGTGGTGCCGCTGGTCTTCGTCGTCACCTGCGGCGAGATCGACCTGTCGTTTCCGGCAACGATGGGCTTCGCCTCATGGGTCTTCGCGCTGGTCGTGCAGGCCGGCTACGATCCGTTTCTCGGCATCGCCGCGGCACTCGTCACCGGCATGCTGCTCGGCTTCCTGGTAGGCTCGCTGGTCGTCTATGGCGGGCTGTCGTCGTTGATCGCCACGCTGGGCATGAATTTCCTGCTGCGCGGCCTGATCCAGATCATCAACGAGGGCAAGTCGATGGCGCTGACCAGCCTCAGCGACAGCTGGGCCTACACGATCTTCTCCAGCCAGGTCCTGGGCGTTCCGGTGCAGATCTTCTGGGCCATCGGCTTCGTCGTGCTGTCGGCGATGCTCTACAACCGGCACCGCTTCGGCGCGCAGGTGAGGGTGGTCGGCGACAATCCAGACAGCGCCCAGCAGATGGGCATCGACGTCAAGCGTGTGCGGGTGAAAGTGTTCGTCTTCGTCGGCATCGGCGCGGCCATCGCCGGCACCTTCTCGGTGATGATCAACTTCACCTGGTGGCCGACCGCCGGCGACGGCTATCTCCTGCCGGTGCTGGCCTCGGTGTTCGTCGGCGGCACGCCGACCTGGGGCGGCATCGGCACCGTCGTCGGCGGCGCCATCGGCGCGGTTACCGTGTCCTTCATCCAGACCGGCGTCGTGGCGGCGGGATTAAGCGGTTTCTATGTGCAGTTCTTCAACGGGCTGATCATCATCCTGTCGCTGCTGGGGCACAAATGGAATCAGGCGCGGTATCGGTGAGGGGCTGTTTCGTTGGCGGACCGCATGCCTTGACGATTGGCGTAGACATCAATCACTTCGTCATCCACGGGTCTGCGCCGCGTCGCTACCCTCCTTGCTTCGCCCGTGGATGACGAAGGTGAGGCTTCCGCGGGGAAAACGCCATCTTCACACCGCGGCGACAAACCCGTCCAGCACGCGTTTCTGGCCGGCTTTGTCGAAGTCGATGGTCAGCTTGTTGCCTTCGATGGCCGAGATGTTGCCGTTGCCGAATTTCTGGTGGAAGACACGGTCGCCGACGTTGAAGGCGGACGGCTTGTCGGAGACGGATTTGGCGACCAGTTCGCCGTCGATGGTGCGGCCCTTGACCGAGGTGCGGCCGGCGCCGTAGCCGCTGTCCGTCTCGCCGTAGCCGATGCGCTCGACCTGGTGGCCGGAGCGCGAACCCCAGTTGCGGTCGGTCGCCTCGGTGCGGTTGGCCTGCGCCCGCTGCCAGCCCGGCGTCGCATAGGTGTTGGAGAAGGCGCCGGATTTTTCGCTGTCGGCGCCGACATTGTCGAAGCGCGAGGCGCCATAGGGGTTCTGCCGTCCTGCGCCCTGGCCGCCGCGGCCGGAGGCAAAGGAACCGCCGCCATAGGAATTGCCGTAGCCGCCGTAGGAGTTGCCGCTTTCAGCGACCTCGACATGGGCGTTCGGCAATTCCTCGAGGAAACGCGACGGGATCGTCGACTGCCACAGGCCATGGATCTGGCGGTTGGAGACAAACCAGATATGCAGGTTCTTCTTGGCCCGCGTCAGGCCGACATAGGCGAGGCGGCGCTCTTCCTCCAGCCCGGAGCGGCCGCCTTCGTCGAGCGCGCGCTGATGCGGGAACAGGCCTTCCTCCCAGCCGGGCAGGAAGACGGTCTCGAATTCGAGGCCCTTGGCCGAATGCAGCGTCATGATCGAGACGGCGTCGAGCCCGGCATTCTGTTCGGCGTCCATGACCAGCGCGACGTGCTCGAGGAAGGAGCGCAGCGATTCGTACTCCTCCATCGAGCGGATCAGCTCTTTCAGGTTCTCCAGCCGGCCGGGGGCTTCCACCGAGCGGTCGTTCTTCCACATGTCCGTGTAGCCGCTCTCTTCGAGAATGGTCTCGGCGAGTTCGGTGTGCGGCGTGGTTTCCAGCGCCTTCTGCCAGCGCTCGAAATTGGCCGCCACTTCGCGCAAGGCGGCGCGCGGCTTCGGCTTCAACTCGTCGCTTTCGGCGAGCTTGGCGGCGGCCTCCAGCATAGGGATGCGCAGCGCACGGGCGGTGTCGTGGATCTGGCGGATGGTGGCTTCGCCCAAGCCGCGCTTGGGCACATTGACGATGCGCTCGAAAGCGAGGTCGTCGGCGCCCTGCGCGACGACACGGAAGAAAGCCATGGCGTCGCGGATTTCCAGGCGCTCGTAGAAGCGCGGGCCACCGATGACGCGGTAGTTGAGGCCGAGTG
>NZ_RZPB01000446.1:0-5117 GCF_003998535.1 Mesorhizobium sp. M7A.F.Ca.AU.002.02.1.1
GCAATTGGTTGAACGCAAGAGCCGTGTGTCGTGAGGAGGATGCAATGACCAGCCAAACAGCACTGAAGCCCGTCACCACAACCGCTCTCGTCTCTGAGCGCGACATGGCGAACGCCATTCGCGCGCTGGCGATGGACAGCGTCCAAAAGGCGAATTCGGGTCATCCCGGCATGCCGATGGGCATGGCCGATGTCGCAACGGTGCTGTTCAACCGCTTCATCAATATCGATCCGTCGAGACCGGACTGGCCCGACCGTGACCGTTTCGTGCTTTCAGCCGGCCACGGCTCGATGCTGCAGTACGCGCTGCATCATCTGCTCGGCTACGAAGACATGCAGGTCGAGGAATTGCAGCGATTTCGGCAGCTGGGCAGCCGCACCGCCGGACATCCGGAATACGGCCATGCGCTTGGCGTGGAGACCACCACCGGACCGCTTGGACAGGGCATTTCCACGGCGGTCGGCATGGCGCTGGCGGAACGCATGCTTGCCGCCCGCTACGGTGCCGATCTGGTCGATCATCATACCTATGTGATTGCGGGCGACGGCTGCCTTCAGGAGGGAATCAGTCACGAGGCGATAGATCTCGCTGGTCACCTGAAGCTTTCCCGCCTGATTGTCTTCTGGGACGACAATGCGATTTCCATTGACGGGCCGACCTCCCTCTCCACGTCGATGGACCAGCCGGCGCGCTTCAAGGCCGCCGGCTGGGATGTCCAAAGTGTCGCCGGGCACGACATGGCAGCAGTCGCCGCGGCAATCGAGGCGGCGCGGCGGTCGGATCGGCCATCGCTGATTGCCTGCCGCACAGTGATCGGCATGGGTGCCCCCAATCTCGGCGGTTCGGAAAAGACGCACGGCGCACCGCTGGGTGAAGCAGAGATCGCCGCGACACGCGAAAACATCGGCTGGGCCCACGCGCCGTTCGAGGTGCCGGATGATATCCTTTTCGCCTGGCGCGAGATTGCCGGTCGCGGCGAAGCGATGCGGCGCGCCTGGGAGCAGCGGCTTGCCGCCTCGCCGCGACGCGAGGCTTTTGAAAACGCCGTCGCCGCCGAACTGGCCGACACGGTCTTCGACGCGCTCGAAGCCTTTCGTCGCGAACATGTCGAGAAGGCAACCAAGGTGGCGACGCGAAAAGCCTCCGAAATGGTGCTGGAGGCCATCAACGGCGCAACGGAATTGACCGTCGGCGGCTCGGCCGATCTGACGCACTCGAATCTGACGATCACCAAGGGCATGAACCGCATTGCGCCGAGTGACTATGCCGGCCGCTACATTCACTACGGCATTCGTGAACACGGCATGGCGGCCGCCATGAACGGCATCGCGCTGCATGGAGGGTTCGTGCCCTATGGCGGTACGTTCCTGTGCTTCGCCGATTATGCGCGCGGCGCGATGCGGCTCTCGGCGCTCATGGGCCAGCGCGTCATCTATGTGATGACACACGATTCCATCGGCCTCGGCGAGGACGGCCCGACGCACCAGCCGGTCGAGCACCTGGCGATGCTGCGTGCCACGCCCAATCTCAACGTCTTCCGTCCGGCGGATGTCATCGAAACGGCGGAGTGCTGGGAACTCGCGCTGAAGAGCAAGGATCGGCCGAGCGTGCTGGTGCTGTCGCGCCAGAACCTGCCGATGCTGCGTCGGTCGCACAGTGACGAGAACCGCTCCCGCCAGGGTGCCTACGTCCTGCGCGAACCAGCCGAGCACCGTGCCGTCACCCTGATCGCCACCGGCTCGGAGGTCGAGATCGCGGTTGCTGCCGCCGAAAGGCTGGAGACCGAGCATGGCGTCGCCGCCGCCGTCGTGTCGATGCCGTGCTGGGAGCTTTTCGAGGAGCAGGAAAGAGCCACCCGCAAGGCCGTCCTCGGCTCGGCGCCGCGCGTCGCGGTCGAAGCGGCAGCCCGGCTGGGCTGGGACCGCTGGATCGGCGAGACCGGCGCTTTCGTCGGCATGACCGGCTTCGGCGCCAGCGCCCCTGCCCCCGACCTCTACCGGCATTTCAACATAACGTCCGAAGCGGTTGCTGCAGCGGCGCTGAAGCTCATCATCTAGGAGGATTCACAATGGCTCGCATCACCCTTCGCCAGCTTCTCGACCATGCCGCCGAGCACGGCTACGGCGTACCGGCATTCAACATCAACAACATGGAACAGGGCCTCGCCATCATGGAAGCGGCCAAGGCCTGCGACGCGCCTGTCATCATCCAGGCTTCGCGTGGCGCCCGGACCTATGCCAACGACATCATGCTGGCCAAGATGATGGAGGCGCTGACCGAAATCCACCCAACCATCCCGCTATGCATCCATCAAGACCACGGCAACAGCGAGGCCACCTGCCTTTCCGCGATCCGCCACGGCTTCACCTCGGTGATGATGGACGGATCCTTGATGGCGGACGCCAAGACGCCGGCAAGCTACGACTACAACGTCGCCATAACCGAACGCGTCGCACGTATGGCGCATTGGGTCGGCGCTTCCGTCGAAGGCGAACTGGGCGTGCTCGGCTCGCTGGAAACCGGCCAAGGCGAGGCCGAGGATGGCCACGGCGCCGAGGGCGCGCTCTCCCACGACCAGCTCCTGACCGATCCCGATCAGGCGGTCGACTTCGTGACCGCAACCCAAGTCGACGCGCTGGCGATTGCCTGCGGCACCTCGCACGGTGCCTACAAATTCACCCGCAAGCCGGACGGCGACATCCTGGCCATGCAGGTGATCGAGGCGATCCACGAGAAGCTGCCCAACACGCATCTGGTCATGCACGGCTCTTCCTCTGTGCCGCAGGAGTTGCAGGACATCATCAACAGATACGGCGGCGAGATGCCCCAGACTTTTGGCGTCCCGGTCGAGGAGATCGAGCGCGGCATCCGCTACGGCGTGCGCAAGGTCAATATCGACACCGATTGCCGCATGGCCATGGCCGGGCAGTTCCGCCGCGTCGCGACGGAAGACCCGCGCGAGTTCGATCCCCGCAAATTCCTGAAGCCCGCCATGGATGCCTTGCGCGACCTTTGCCGGGACCGCTTCGAGCGTTTCGGTACGGCGTCCAACGCCTCGAAGATCAAGGTCATCGCCATGGACGAGATGGCGAAACGTTACGCCGCGGGAAAACTCGACCCCCAAATCGCAACCGCGAAAGCCGCCTGAGCAACAAACAGGAGACCTGTCATGAACAAGATCGACATACTGCCAGCGGGGACGCTCAAGGAAGGCAAGGAGCGCTACAAGTCAGGGGTCATCCCCTACAAGAAGATGGGCTACTGGGAGCCTGACTACAGGCCCAAGGAAACCGATCTGATCGCCATGTTCCGGATCACGCCGCAACCCGGTGTCGACCACGAGGAGGCGGCAGCCGCCATCGCCGGTGAATCCTCCACCGCGACGTGGACCGTGGTGTGGACCGACCGGCTGACAGCTTGCGAGCTCTATCGCGCCAAGGCGTTCAGATCCGAGCCGGTGCCGAACACCGGTCCCGGAACCAAGACCGAGCAACAGTACTTCGCCTACATCGCCTACGACCTCGACCTGTTCGAGCCGGGCTCGATCGCCAACCTGACCGCATCGATCATCGGCAATGTGTTCGGCTTCAAGGCAGTCAAGGCGTTGCGGCTGGAAGACATGCGTATCCCGGTGGCGTATCTCAAAACCTTCCAGGGGCCGGCGACCGGCATCGTGGTGGAGCGTGAGCGGCTCGACAAGTTCGGCCGGCCGCTGCTCGGCGCAACGACGAAGCCGAAGCTCGGCCTGTCGGGACGCAATTACGGGCGCGTCGTTTATGAAGCGCTGAAGGGCGGCCTCGACTTCGTCAAGGACGACGAGAATATCAACTCGCAGCCCTTCATGCATTGGCGCGACCGCTTCCTCTACTGCATGGAGGCCGTGAACAAGGCGTCGGCCGCCACCGGCGAGGTCAAGGGCCATTATCTCAACGTCACCGCCGGCACGATGGAGGAGATGTACGAGCGCGCCGAATTCGCCAAGCAACTTGGCTCCTGCATTGTGATGATCGATCTGGTCATCGGCTACACGGCGATCCAGTCGATGGCCAAGTGGGCACGCCGCAACGACATGATCCTGCACCTGCACCGTGCCGGCAACTCGACCTATTCGCGCCAGAAGAACCACGGCATGAATTTCCGCGTCATCTGCAAATGGATGCGCATGGCCGGCGTCGACCACATCCATGCCGGCACGGTGGTCGGCAAGCTGGAAGGCGACCCGCTCATGATCAAGGGATTTTATGACACGCTGCGCGAGGAGCGCACGCCGCAGAACCTCGAAACCGGGCTGTTCTTCGATCAGGAATGGGCCTCGCTCAACAAGGTGATGCCCGTTGCCTCGGGCGGCATCCATGCCGGCCAGATGCACCAGTTGATCCACTATCTCGGCGAGGACGTCATCCTGCAGTTCGGCGGCGGCACGATCGGCCATCCGGACGGTATCCAGGCAGGCGCGACGGCCAATCGCGTCGCCTTGGAAGCGATGATCCTGGCCCGCAACGAGGGGCGCGATTATTTGCGCGAAGGGACCAAGATCCTCGAACAGGCGGCCAGATGGTGCACGCCGCTGAAGGCTGCCCTGGAGACCTGGAAGGACGTCACCTTCAACTACGAATCGACCGACACGGCCGACTTCGTGCCAACCGCAACGCCCAGCTTCTAGACGAAAGGAACCGTCGTCATGATGACCAATCCGGGAAACAAGGTCACACAGGGGCAGTTCTCGTTCCTGCCCGACCTGACCGACGAGCAGATTTCGGCGCAGATCAAATACGCGCTGAAGAACCATTGGGCGGTCAGCGTCGAGTACACGGACGATCCGCATCCGCGAAACACCTATTGGGAAATGTACGGCAACCCCATGTTCGACTTGAAAGATCCGGCGGGCATACTGCTCGAGGTCAATGCTTGCCGGAAAGCCTGTCCGAACATGTATGTGCGGGTAACCGCCTTCGATTCGACCAAAGGCTGGGAAGCGCCGCGCATGTCGTTCATTGTCAACCGGCCGCCCAGCGAACCCGGGTTCCGGCTGCTGCGCCAGGAGCGTGACGGCCGCAGCCAGGGTTATTCGATCGTGCCTTATGCGACCGACAGGCCCGAAGGCGAGCGGAGCTAGC
>NZ_RZPB01000447.1:0-5111 GCF_003998535.1 Mesorhizobium sp. M7A.F.Ca.AU.002.02.1.1
GTCGCAGGCTTGCTGATGGTGGCGGCCTCCACCGCTGCCATGGCCGGATCGCTGGCAGGCAGCAAGGGCGACGTGCGCTACCCGGTGACCATTCCTATAGGAACCACCGGGGGCTGCGGGAAGGCCTATGCAGCGTATCTCGCAGCCGCAGGCCATTCGGCTTTCGCGGCGACGCCAATCGTTCCGGCGACCGAGTACTTCGTTTGCGGCGTGAAGCTGAATGCATCGTCACAAAAGGCGGCGGCGGAACTGGCACTGAAATCCTGTCAGGCCAGCAAAAGCAAATACAAGGTTACCGTCGCCGGCGCCTGCAGCATCGCCGCGTCCAAATAGACCGGAAAGCGCCCGGTTTTTCTCCTTGGGGAAGACAAAATGAAATCCACGAATTCCAAGCGAACAGCCATGGCGATATTGGCTGTATTGCTGGTGTTCGCAGCATCCGGAGCGGGCATGGCCGGCTCACTGGCGGGAAGCGAGGGAGACAAGCGTTTCCCGCCGTACCTGCCGCGAAATCCCAAGGATCCCTGCACCAAGGCCTACAAGGCCTATGTCGCGGCCGGTGGCCATTCAGCGTACGCAACCACTCCCTACGCACGGATAATGTCGTCGTACATAGTTTGCGGCGGCCACCTCAACGCACCATCTCAAAAGACGGCCGAAGAGTTGGCGATGAAATCCTGTCAGTCCACCCGCGGCCACTACAAAGTCACGACCGGCGGCAGTTGCGAGATCGCGGCCTCGAAGTAGGTACAGCCGACCGCAAGGTAGAGCACTTCCCTGGTAAGGGAGAGGTTTACTCCGAGGGCTTAAAAGGCTCGCGAGACAGCACCCCCCTCTGTCCTGCCGGTCAGAGGGGGGTGTTCAAGCGCCATGCTTCCCATGGACTTCGAACCTTACATGCGGAGGCTCCATGTTCGCCAAGATCCTGATCGCCAACCGCGGCGAGATCGCTTGCCGTGTCATCCGTACGGCTCGGAAGCTGGGCGTGCGTACCGTCGCCATCTATTCGGATGCCGACGCAAAATCCCTGCATGTCGAGATGGCCGACGAGGCGGTGCATATCGGCGCCTCGCCCGTCGGCGAAAGCTATCTGCGCGGCGACAAGATCATCGCGGCGGCCCTGGCAACGGGTGCGCAAGCCATTCATCCCGGCTACGGCTTCCTGTCGGAAAATCCCGATTTCGTCGACCAGGTGACAGCGGCGGGGCTTATTTTCATCGGCCCATCCGCGGCCTCTATCCGTGCCATGGGGCTGAAGGACGCCGCCAAGCGGCTGATGGAAAAGGCCGGCGTGCCGGTCGTGCCGGGCTATCATGGCGAGGCGCAGGAGATCGTGCTGCTTGCCTCCAAGGCGCGCGAGATCGGCTATCCAGTGCTGATCAAGGCGCGCGCCGGCGGCGGCGGCAAGGGCATGCGCCGGGTCGAGCATCCCGATGAGTTTTCCGAGGCGTTGTCCAGCGCACGGCGCGAGGCGAAAGCCGCGTTCGGCGACGACCGTGTGCTGGTCGAAAAATATGTCGACAAGCCGCGCCATGTCGAAGTGCAGGTCTTCGGCGACAATTTGGGCAATGTCGTGCATCTCTACGAGCGCGATTGCTCGGCGCAGCGCCGCCACCAGAAGGTGATCGAGGAATCGCCGGCGCCCGGCATGACGCCCGCTTTGCGCAAGGCGATGACGGAGGCGGCAGTGAAGGCCGCCAAGGCGATCAATTATTCAGGCGCCGGCACCATCGAGTTCATCGTCGATGCCTCGCAGGGCCTGAAGGCCGACCGCTTCTGGTTCATGGAGATGAACACCCGTCTGCAGGTCGAGCACCCGGTCACCGAAATGGTCACCGGCACCGACCTGGTCGAGTGGCAGTTGCGGGTCGCGTCAGGCGAAAAGCTGCCCAAGACGCAAAGCGAGATCGCGCTCGTCGGCCATGCCTTCGAGGCGCGCATCTATGCCGAGGACGCGGCAAAAGGGTTCCTGCCGGCGACCGGTACGCTGCATCATCTGAAATTTCCGGATGCGGCCCCGCAAGGCGCCACGATTCGCATCGAGACTGGCGTGCGAGCGGGTGACGCCATCTCGCCCTATTACGACCCGATGATTGCCAAGCTGGTCGTCCACGCAACGGACAGGCAGGCGGCTCTGGAGGCGCTTGGCGCGGCGCTATCCCGGACCGAGATCGCCGGCTCGACCGTCAACACCGCCTTTCTTGCCGCTCTCGCCGCCGATCCGGATTTCGCCGCAGGCGATGTTGACACCAGCCTGATCGCCAGGCACCAGACGGCGCTGACCGAGGTCGCGCCGCCGACCGGCGAAACCATCGCTGCCGCGGCCGTTGCGGCCTCCGGCGCCGGAGCATCGCCGTCACCCAACGATCCGTGGTCGTCGCTTGCCGGTTATGCGCATTTCCACAGCGTGGCGCGACGCACACGTTTGAAGTTTGGCGAAGACGAAATCGTGGCGAAAGTTTCGGTGCGGCATGACGGGCGGTTCCAGGTGACGCTGGACAAGCCCTATGACGACACCAATTCGCATGATTTTCGCTCAACACCACGCCTCGCCCGCTGGCCAGGCCACATCACCCTGTTCGAAGGCGCCGTCGGCTACACCTTTACGGTGCCGGACCCGCTCGCACGAGCCGACGAGGCAGCGGCGGGTTCAGGCAGCCTGCGCGCGCCGATGCCGGGACTGGTCAAGCTGGTGCGCGTGGGAAAGGGCGATGCCGTGATCAAGGGTCAACCGCTGCTGATCCTGGAGGCGATGAAGATGGAACACACCATCGCCGCGCCGCATGACGGCGTGATCGCCGAGATCGCCACCGAGGGCGTGCAGGTGACCGACGGGACGGTGCTGGTACGGTTCGTCGAGGAACAAGCCGCTTCGGCCGCTGTAGCCAGCTGACGGTTCGAAAGGCAGACTACAGGGCAAACAAGAAAATGGCCGGGGACGACCCCGGCCATTTCCCTATGCTATTCAGTCGCCGGGCCGGCGATTACTGCGCGATCGGCGCATATTTTCCGTCATGCCACTGGTTGATGTCGTAGCTGGCATTCTTGAGATCGCCCTTCTCGTCGAAGGTGACATTACCGACGACGGTGCTGATCGGCGTGCCGTTCTTCAGCGCCTCGGCAACCTTGGCCGGATCGTCGCTGCCGGCACGCTTGATGCCTTCGGCGAATGCCTGGATGGTGGCGTATGAGAACAGCGTGAAGCCCTCCGGCACGAAACCGCCGGCCTTGATCTTCTCGACGGCTGCCTTGGCTTCCGGCTTTGCCTGCGGATCCGACGGGAAGACGAACATGGTGCCCTCGCCGGCCGGGCCAGCGACCTGCCAGAATTCCGGCGAGGCGATGGAGTCCGGCATGATCAGCTGGAACTTCAGGTTCTGTTCCGCCGACTGACGCAGGATCAGGCCAGCTTCAGGATGGTAGCCGCCGAAATAGACGACGTCGGCTTTCAAGTCCTTGAGCTTGGTAACGAGAGCCGAATAGTCCTTCTCGCCAGCGTTGATGCCGTCATAGTAGACCTCCTTGAGGCCGCCGGCATTCATCGTTGCCCTGACGGCGTCAGCCACGCCCTGTCCGTAGGCGCTCTTGTCGTGCAGGACGACGACATTCTTGCCGGCGAACTTCTTGGCGATCCATGGGCCGATGAAGGCGCCCTGCGCATCGTCACGCGTATAAAGGCGCATGATCGTCGGCCAGCCGGCCTTGGCGGCCGCGTCGGTCAGCACCGGGTTGGAAGAAGCCGGGCTCATCATCAGCGCGCCGGCTTCGGCATAGACGGCCGAGGCCGGAATGCTCGAACCCGAGCAGGCATGGCCGTCGATGAACTTGACGCCATCGGCGACGACGCGGTTGGCAACCGACACCGCCTGCTTGGGATCGCACTGGTCGTCTTCGATATCAAGCTTGATCATCGACCCGTTGACGCCGCCAGCGGCGTTGATCGCATCGGCAGCGGCCTGTGCGCCCTGCTTGAACTGATCGCCGATGGTGGCGAGCTGTCCGGTCATCGGGCCGATCACCGCAAAGGTGATATCGTCGGCGAATGCGACCGGCGTGCTCATCATCAGGCCGAATATGGCCGCGTTCAAAATACTCAATTTTTTCATGATGGTAGAACTCCTCCACTCACGCGCGGCCGCCCCGGCCACGCTTCTTCCAGAGAGGCGGGACAATTTCATCCTTCATTCGGCCTGTCTAGGCGCATTGGCGCCGCTCGATTGGGCCTGCAAGACGTCATCCACGCAAAAACCCACGCCAGCCTTGTTCCGGCTGGTCGTGGCTTTTTTGCCCGTCGAGCAATCTCCAGGCGCCCCGCCCCTAAAAATCCCGCTCAGCTTCCCTGTGTCGCGCACGACTGGGCCTTGCGGCCTGCCGCGTTCTTTCTCTTGCCCTCGTGACCGTCTTGCGCGGCCTTCAATTTCGCCGGGTCCGGCCGTCTGTGCGGCCTTGATCCCGGAGCTTCCCTGTCTTCGATAGGCCTGTCTGCGATTGGCAGATTTCAGTGCATGGTCATCCATTCGCGGGCTTCGCGAAGCGCCGTGGCGATCTCGACCTTCGACATGGCCGCCGACAGTTCCGAGCGCAGTTCCGCGGCGCGGGCCGAGCCCTTGATGGCGGCGATGTTGAACCATTTGTGGGCGGCAACGACATCGGTCTCGCAATCGCGGCCGGTCGCATACATCATGCCCAGTTCGAAAAGGATGTCGGCCTGGGCAGTTGCCCCCATGGCGCCGAAACCTGCTTCAAGCATTTCAAAACGTGCCATTTCAATCCCCTGTTTCCGGCCCCTGTCAGGCTCCCGAGAGCTGCCTTCTTTCGTCCTTGGCGGCTGCTCTTCCGATGCTTTCGAGAATGCCGTGCAGGCTTGAATCCGTCGTTAAATGGCGTGCTTAATTTGAGGAAAACAAAGCTAAAACAAGAGGTAAACGCGGAAATTCGTTAAGGATACAAAGCCAGCAATTCAGCCTGCTTGCGTCAAATTTGACGAAAATTTCCCGATGCCAATTCAAGACTTCGCTAACCACAGGAGACAAAGGCGATGCGCCGATCGTTTCATTTCCTTGGCCAGGAGGCGCATTCGGGGCCCTTCAAAATCCGAAAGTCTTCCGTTG
>NZ_RZPB01000448.1:0-5110 GCF_003998535.1 Mesorhizobium sp. M7A.F.Ca.AU.002.02.1.1
GGCATTCGGCGGCGTATCAGGGCCAGCTTCAATGAGCAGCACGCGAGCGCCATAGGCGGAGAGCCTGCTCGCCATCACGCATCCAGAGGAGCCACCACCCACGACGATATAATCGAAAACCACGCAAACTCGCAAATGTCTGAGTCGGGCAAAAATCTAGCAGACGGCGAGCAAGCAAAAACGCGCAATTATCTTGCAGGACGCAGGAAATCAGCGCATTCTTAAGAGATTCGCATTATGGCGGCCTCCCAACGGGGCGGAACGTTTAAACATGACCTTGCCAGCAGTCCATCAGGGCTGAAGGCGATGCCGGAGCGTCGTGACTTAAGTGGACAAAGCGCATCGCGACTGAAGGGGACAAACCTATCGCGAGATACATCAGAATGCAGCCCGGTAGGTCCAGAAGTGCTTTTGCAGCATCGCGCTGACGAGGCCGTTGTAAGGAGCAGAATGATGCTTCGCCTTGCGCTCCATCGCCGCTTTAGCGGTACGAAAACTCCCGTCCCAATCATGGCCGGCGGGCAAGGCGGCTGACCCTTGCGCCAGTCATCGGTGAATCGGATCAACCAGTTGTTGAATGCGCGTAAGATTGCGCGTTCTATACATCGATTGGCACCGCCAAGGTTACCTTCGTGCGATCCATCACAATCATCGTGCTGTAATTTCTAACAGCCGGGCTATCAAAGAAGAAACGCCTCGAGAATGCGTCGTACTCTGCCAAGTCACGCACGGAGAGAAGGAGAACGAAATCGGCGTTACCGGTGACCGCATACGCGCTCATTACTTCAGGCGCCTTCTGTAGAGACTGCTTGAAGCGATCGATGACGTCGGAACGATAGCGCTCAATGTCGACCAAGACCAGCATCATCAGGGACCTGCCCACCGCCTCAGGCGACACGATTGCAACATCAGCCTCAATTACGCCAATTTGTCGCAACTGCTTCAATCGCCGCTGACAGGCCGTGGGCGATATACCGGCCAGTTGGCCCAATTCTTCCGTTGTTTGGCGATTGTTGCGCTGAACAGCGCTTAAGATTTTCAGATCTATCCGATCCAATTCCATGGTCATTCTCCGGAATAGCTGCAATTTGCGCAGAAAAACTGCGATATGCACTCGACTGTAGCCTCAACCCCGCGCAGACGGAAGCCCAAACGATCAGGCCAGGCATGGGACCAAAGTCGGCTATCGTCCTCGACGTCAGTTATAGCCATTGGCCGAAGAGTGCTGTCCACCATCGCCCAACTGACAATGGCAGCCGACGGTCAAAAGCCGAGGCCTTGCGCCCAGTTCGGCCGAGGAAACGTCTCGGAACTTAAACGCTAAGCCGACTGGACGATGATGATAGGGGGGACCTCTATTTCCGCGCTTCGGCTTCCATTCGTTGGCTCACGCTGCCAAGAGTCTCATCTGTGTATAGGGAATCGAGCGCTAGGTTCGCCTGCCCCGGTTGCTGCATCAAATGCAGCCGTCTTGAGGTGGTTGGGAAAAATCGTCACCGCAGCCACACAAACCGCCGGCCTTATGCAACCTGCCGGCAATTTCGCATAATTACTGCATCCCGCCGCTCAGAATTTGCGCAAGGCGCCCAATGTAGCGCGCTATTGTCTCACAACGGCACCTACACGCCACTTCATAAAGCAGAAGAGGCCTGGCTTTGCAGGCTTCAGATTGAGGAGTTCGCCTATGAGCAAGCAATTCGCACCTGAAATGGATGCAGGTCTCGCGGTTTTCAATCGCCTGGAGTCTGAGGTGCGCAGCTACGTCCGCGCCTTCCCCGCCCTATTCGATCGCGGAGTCGGGACCACTCTCATCGCTGCAGACGGTCGGGAATATCTCGACTTTTTCGCCGGTGCAGGCGTTTTGAATTATGGGCACAACAACCCCGTCATCAAGAAGGCGCTGCTGGATTATATCGAGCGCGACGGAATTGTGCATGGGCTGGACCTTGCCACGACGGCCAAGAAAGCCTTCATCGAAGCTTTCGAGCGATACATTCTCAAGCCTCGTGGTCTGACATACAAATTACAGTTTCCCGGCCCCACAGGTACGAACGCGGTCGAAGCGAGTCTAAAACTGGCTCGCCAGGTGACCGGGAGATCGAACATCGTCTCGTTTACCAACTCGTTCCATGGGGAAAGCGCTGGAGCATTGGCAGCGATGGGAAACAAGGAGCACCGGGCCGCTGCCGGGTTTCCCCTCGCCCATGTGACATCGTTGCCATACGAAGGCTACCTGGGGGCGTCAGTTGACACAATCGATTACTTCGAAAAGCTTCTCAATGACCCCAACAGTGGCCTCGACAAACCTGCCGCGGTGATCCTGGAAGGGATCCAAGGTGAAGGCGGCATCAATGCTGCGAGCGTTACTTGGCTGCAACGGCTGCGCGAGCTAACGTCGCGGCACGGAATCTTGATGATCCTCGATGACATCCAGGCCGGGGTCGGTCGCGCGGGCAGTTTCTTCAGTTTCGAAGCGGCTGCAATTGTGCCGGACATCGTTACCCTGTCCAAATCTTTGTCGGCGATCGGAACCCCAATGGCCCTTATTCTCATCAAGCCTGAACTTGATGTCTGGGCCCCGGGCGCACACACCGGGACCTTCAGAGGCAACAACTATGCTTTCGTCACTGCTCGTGCGGCCCTCGAAGCTTACTGGTCCGACTCCAAGTTCGAGGATGAGATCGCTCGCAAGTCTGCGATCTTGGTCCAAGAACTCAACGCGATTACCGAGGAATTCCCCACCCTCGGCCTGAGCGTGCGAGGCCGCGGTCTGATGTACGGACTCGTTTCACCGAAGCACCACTCCTTGCCAGGTCTGGTCTCCCAGGAGGCTTTTCGTCGGGGCTTGGTGATCGAGATCGCCGGCTCATACGGTGAGGTGCTTAAGTTCATGACTGCCCTCACCATCGCCGAGGCTGACCTTCGGCGTGGTCTGTCCATCATTCGCGACAGCATTGGCGCAGTAGCGACTACCCTCGACGGTGGAGGCGCGGCTCGCTAGCCGACAAAGCACCGGGCCACTAGCAGGTCCAAAATCGGGCCGCTCGCAGTCACGGAACGGGAAGGCCGTTCCGTGGCATGTGGCAGTGGGCGAACTCGGAGCGGCTGAACGGCAGACTAGGGCTTTCACTGCCGGACCGATACCACGGTTGCCGTTCTTCCTGCGGCGCCGACCACTGTCGCTGCGCCAATTCGAAGAAAATCGAGCGATAAGAAAGAGGACTGGATGGCCAGCAACGACGTAGTCAAAAATTATATCGATGGCGAGTGGCGGGATTCTGTGTCCGGCACACGCATCGAGGTCGATGACCCGGCGAGCGCCGAAACGATTGCTGTCGTAGCTGAAGCAGGACCCCAAGACATCGAGCTTGCCGTTACTGCTGCTCACCGCGTTTTTCGCGACCGCGTGCTGATAGACATGCATCCGTATGATCGCGGTCGCATGTTGTTTCGCGTTGCCGACGCCCTTGAAGCGCGTTTCGACGAGATCGCAGCCATTAACTGCGCGGAGACGGGGAAGGCATTGGAACTTGCCGATGGCGAGGTTCAGACCGCCATCAGATACCTGCGATACTATGGTGGCTTGGCCGACAAACTTGAAGGGCGCTCGATCCCGCGCGGGGCCAACCTGGTCAACTACACAGTCAGAAGTCCCTTCGGCGTGTCCGCCCAGATCGTTCCGTGGAATGGTCCACTTGAACTGACGGCCCGCTCGCTGGCCTGCGCCATCGCAACCGGCAACTCAGTCGTGGTGAAGTCGCCGGAACTAGCTCCCCTTTCCGGAGTTGAACTTGCGCGTGCCTGTGAGACAGCGGGGCTGCCTGCCGGAGCGGTCAACGTGCTCACTGGATACGGCCAAACGGCAGGCCAGGCGCTGATCGAACATCCCGACGTTCGCCACATCGTCTTCACGGGCTCGATTACTACTGGGCGGACGGTGCTCAAGACGGCAGCGGATCGGATCGTGCCCTGCATAATGGAACTGGGCGGAAAGTCGGCTGCAGTTGTGTATTCCGATGCCGACCTCGACTGCGTTGTGGAAGCGGTACGCGTCGGGACCTTTCTGAATGCAGGCCAGAATTGCAACAACCTTACACGTCTTATTGTGGAACGTTCTATTGCAGACAAACTGGTGGAAAGAGTGAGGGTCTGCGTCGAAGGACTGTCGGTCGGTCCAGGACGCGAAAACTGCGACATCACCCCGTTGATCTCCCGAAACCAACGACAAGGAGTTGAGCGGGCCTGCCAGACGGCCCTCTCGCAGGGCGCGCGACTCGTAACCGGCGGGACTGCGCTTTCGGAGCGGAGCGGTTACTTTATGGCGGCCACGGTGTTTGCCGATGTCGCGCGAGACAGCAATCTCTTCCAGCAAGAAGTATTCGGTCCTGTTCTTGCCGTTACCACGTTCGATAATCCGGGAATGGCCGTCAATCTCGCGAACGACACCGTTCACGGTCTGGCAGCGGGCGTGTTCACGCGGGATATTGACCGGGCCCTCTGGACCGCCGACCGCCTTTGGGCCGGTCAAGTGTACGTGAATGGGTGGTATGTGGGCGGGGTGGAAACACCGTTCGGTGGGATAAACCAGTCCGGCTACGGCAGGGAGAAGGGTCAGGAAGCGCTGGACGGCTACGTTCAGACGAGAAACGTTGGTATCCGCCTCTCGCAGCCACCATCTGGAAATTGAACGCTTGCTGATCCCTACCGACGGCGCGGCTGTCGGGCGATGCAGGATTCAATGACCTCGACCAAATCGAAATAAGCCCGGCGAGAGAATCCGTATCGGAGGTCATCGAGAACAACTCTAATCATAGGATTTTTGGCTGCGGACGGGCTTTACCCACCACGGACATGTAGGAGCGCATTGCCTAGCCCGCTGCGTGGGTCGCATGGGTCAGGAGAGGATCACAGTGCTTCAGAGACAATTGAGATTCGCAGAGCTGCCGCCGAAGATTTCGACAAGTTGGCAATGTTGAACCGCGAGTTGATCGAGGCCGAGAAGCATCGAAACCCCGATGACGGTTTCAGAACTCAAGGAGCGGTTTATTCAGTTGGTGAATCGCGAAATTTGGATGGTCGACCTCTTCAGCCAGAACGGCGAGATTGTGGG
>NZ_RZPB01000449.1:0-5097 GCF_003998535.1 Mesorhizobium sp. M7A.F.Ca.AU.002.02.1.1
CGTCGGGATAGAGCGTGCCTTGCGCCAGGAATTCGGCGCCGCCGAGTTTCTTGGCCTCTTCCTCGAACACCTCGATGAACAGCCGGCCTATGGTCTTGCGTTTTTTCTCCGGATCCGACTCGCCCTCGAGGGCGTCGATGAAACGGTCCGACGCGTTGACCAGAATGAGCGGCAAATTGTAGTGCTCACGGAACATCGCCACCACGCCCGCGGCCTCGTCCTTGCGCATCAGGCCGTGGTCGACAAGGATGCAGGTCAGCTGGTCGCCGACCGCTTCGTGGATCAACAGCGCGGCAACGGAGGAATCGACGCCGCCCGACAGCGCGCAGATGACCTTGCCCTTGCCGACCTGCTTGCGGATCGCCTCGACCGCGTGCTCGCGGTAGGCGCGCATGGTCCAGTCGCCCTCGATGCCGGCGATGTTGTGGACGAAGTTCCTGAGCAGCCGGGCACCGTCGGGCGTATGCACCACCTCGGGGTGGAACATGATGCCGTACATCTTGCGCTCGATGTTGCCGAAGATGGCGAAGGGCGAGCCCTCCGATTTGCCGAACACCTCGAAGCCGGTGGGCAAGGAGATGACGCGGTCGCCATGGCTCATCCACACCTGGTGGCGCTGGCCGGGCGCCCACAGGCCCTCAAACAGCGGGCTGTCCTTCTGGATCTCGACGAAGGCGCGGCCGAATTCGCGATGGTCGGAGCTTTCGGCGACGCCGCCCATCTGCACGCACATGGCCATCTGGCCGTAACAGATGCCGAGCACCGGCACGCCGGCGTCGAAGACGATCTGCGGCGCGCGCGGACTGCCGATATCGCCGGTCGAAGCCGGGCCGCCGGACAGGATCACGGCTTTCGGATTGATGCGCTTGAATGCCGCTTCGGCCGACTGGAACGGCACGATCTCGGAAAACACGCCGGCCTCGCGGATGCGGCGGGCGATGAGCTGGGTGAACTGGCTGCCGAAATCGACAATCAGGACGGTATCGGGATGATTGGCTGTTTTCATGGCGAGCGTTTAGAGAAAGAAATGAGTCGACGCAATGGGTTGCGAGTTTCAGAGCGGTCTGGCGTCTTCATGCGGCGAATCTTTCAGAAGCGTGCCCGAACCGATGGCCTGTTCGAGCCGCATGACGGCCTCCGCCAGCTTCTCATCGATGACTTCAAGATATTCGGTCCAGTCGCCGACATGCCTGAGATCCGCCGCCCCGTCGGAAATGCCGCGCAGCCCGATCAGCGGAATGTCGAACAACTGGCAGGCGCGCAGGCAGGCGAAGGTCTCCATGTCGACCATGTCGGCGTTAACAGCATCATAGGCCGCACCGGTGATGATCGCGCCGCCGGTCGATAGCGTCGCCTGCTTGATATCAGGTATCTTGAAGGGCAATGGCACGGTCACCGGCAGGTCGAGGAAGGGTGTGGCACCCTTCTCGAAGCCGAGCGGCGAAGCGTCGATGTCACGGTAGCTGACCGAAACCGCCTGGTAGATTCCCGTCTGCTCCAGCGTCCGGCTGCCGGCTGAGCCGAGCGACACGACGAGGTCGGGCAGGGTTTTTTGCGACTTCAGCCAGGAGAGTTCAGCGCCTAGCCTGACGCCGGCCTCGACCGGACCGACACCTGTCATCAATGGCGTGAACAGCTGCTTGAGATGCGGACCGTATTCGGCCTGCGCCGCCATGACGAAGAGGACGTCCTTGCCCGACAGGCGGCGAATTTTATCGGTCATGATGATTTGCTCCTCTCCGCCCGATCACCTGCTTATCTGCGCCGCCGCTCGCCGGGACCCGCTGCCTCCGGCAGCTCCCGGCGTCCGTGGCCTTTCATCGTGCCACCGGCACGATGAATTCGCCTGCGGCGAACCGGCCACTCACCCTTCTATCCCATCACGCCCGACCACCGTCATCATCGTTCCGGTCATGGTGGCGATCAGCTTGGCCTCGCCGTCGGCGGCAAAGGCGTAGGCCTGGCCGTCGGCGACGATGATGGTGCGGCCTGGCTTGGTCACCGAGCCGCGGAACAGGAAGCGCTCGCCCCTGCCCGGCGCCAGCAGGTTGACCTTGAACTCGATGGTCAGCACGCCGGAATTTTCCGGCATCAGCGAAAAAGCGGCATAGCCGCAGGCCGAGTCCAGCGCGGTCGAAATGACGCCGGCATGGAGGAAGCCGTGCTGCTGGGTGAGTGCCGCCGAATAGGGCATCTCGATCTCGATGATGCCGGGCGTCACCAGCGTCAGTTCGGCGCCGATCGTGGCCATCGCCTTCTGGCGTGCGAAGGAGGTCCTGACGCGATCCTCATAGTCCGGGGCGGGTACGATCTTTGCTGCCATGGCCGCTGCCTTCCTTTATGCGGATAAGCTTATTGCAGAGGCATGGACGGCAGGCAAATGCTTTTGCTGCACTGCACAATCGACCTGGCCTGCCTGCTGGCGCCACGCATCCGTCAGGAATTGGCGACATCCGATCGGATTCAGGCCGACCTGCGCAACGCACAGAAGTAAAACCCGTCGGTGCCGCTCAGCGCCGGCGACAGCGAGATGTCGCCTTTGGCGCCGATGCGCGCGGCTGCCGGATGGCCGGGAAAACGGCTGTCCCAGAGCTGGCGGTGGTCGACGGGAACAAAGCCGCTGTTACGGTCCCGAAAGGCCGCGATCTGCTCGCCATTCTCCTCATCAAACACCGAGCAGGTGATGTAGACCAGCAGGCCGCCCGGTTTGACATAGGCTTTGGCCGCATCGAGGATCGCCGACTGTTCGCCCTTGCGGGTATCGAGCTGCCTCTGCGTCAGCCGCCATTTGGCGTCGGGGCGGCGCCGCCAGGTGCCGCTGCCGGTGCAGGGCGCGTCGACCAGCACGATGTCCATGTGGTTGCCGAGCGGCGCGAGTTCCGTGGGCTTGGTGACCACCTGCACATTGCGGTTTTCCGAACGACGGATGCGGTCGAAGATCGGCGCCAGCCGTGCTTTCTCCGCATCATGGGCAAAGATCTGGCCACGATTTTCCATCGAAGCCGACAGTGCCAGCGTCTTGCCGCCGGCGCCGGCGCAGAAATCCAGCACCTGCATGCCGGCTTCGGCCCCGGCAAGGGCGGCCGCGATCTGCGAGCCTTCGTCCTGGACCTCGAACCAACCCTTCTGGAAGGCCGGTTCGGCCTGCACATTCGGGTGCCGGCCATCGCCGTCGATCGGTGGAATGCGGATGCCGTGCGGGGCGATTGCCGCGGGTTTGGCGCCGGTTCCCGTCAGTTCGGCCAGCACCTTGTCGCGGTTGGCCTGCAAGGTGTTGACCCTGAGGTCGAGCGGCGGGCGCGTTGCCAGCGCGGCGCCCTCGTCGGCCCAGCTCGGGCCGAAGGCTCGCTCGAAAAGCGGCGCGCACCAGTCGGGAACATCCGCCCGCACCGCGTCCGGCGCATCGGCGAGCCGACCGTCGGCGATGGCCTGAAGCTCGGCGGCGGTCAGCAGCGGCGGTGCGAACTTGTCACCATCCAGCGCCTCGTTGAGCGACTGGGCCGTCTGCCCCCATTCGAGCAGCAGGGCGCCGAAGCCAATGGCGCGCGGCGTGTCCTGCCCCAGCAGCCAGCCCGCGGAACGCTTGTGGCGCAAGGCGTCATAGACGATGTTGCCGATGGCCGCACGGTCGCCGCCGCCGGCGAAGCGATGCGACAGGCCCCAATCCTTCAGCGCGTCCGCCACCGGCCGGTGGCGCCGGCCGATGTCTTCCAGCACTTCGATGGCCGCAGCCAGCCTTCCGCCCAGTCGCATTGTCTTGTTCCGTCACGCAGAAAATTATTCCGGCCCTGCTCTAGAGCGCGCAACCGGCGCGCACAAGCAGGTCGGCCGGCACAACCGCTCTGCTTTCCAACTTTTCTGGTTGCGAATACTCTTCCGATTGTGATTCGCGGCGCGAAAAGGTGAACCGGCGGATCGACACGAGGAGAGGGCAATGAAGACTTATCTGGCGGAAGTTCTAGGCACATTTCTATTGGTGTTCATCGGTACGGCTTCTGTGGTGACGGGCGGCTTCGGCGGCGCGCTGCCGCTTGGCCAGGAAGGGATCGGTCTGGCGTTCGGCATCGGCCTCATCGCCGCGGCCTATGCGATCGGCCCCATTTCGGGCGCGCATCTCAACCCGGCGGTGACGCTCGGCGTCTTCCTTGCCGGCCGCCTGCCGGCCAAGGACGTCATCCCCTACTGGATCGCGCAGGTCATCGGCGGCGTCCTTGCTTCACTGGCGTTGTGGATCATCGTCTCCGGCCAGGTTGGCGGACACACCACCGGCTTCGGCGCCAATGGCTGGGATGTGACGAAATGGGGTGTCAGTTCGGCCTTCCTGTGGGAAGTGATCGGCACCTTCACCTTCGTCACCGTGATCCTTGGCGTCACGGCCGAAAAGCACTCGACGGCGTTCGCCGGACTGGTCATCGGCCTGACGCTGGCAGGGCTGCACTTCGCCATCATCCCGGTGACCGGCACGTCGCTCAACCCGGCCCGCTCGATCGGTCCGGCGCTGTTTTCGGGAACTGCGGCGATCGGCCAGCTCTGGCTGTTCATCGTGGCACCGTTGATCGGCGGCGCCATTGCCGGCGTCGTCGCCAAGGCGCGCATCTTCGAGAAGGACTGAGCTCTTTGGAAGGCTGAATATGCGAAGGCGCGGGCCATGGCCCGCGCTTTTTTTGTGGATCTTCTCTTGGGTGGATTCTCTTGCCGTCAAAGCACCCGCGACAGGAACTCGCGGGTTCGGGGCGATACCGGATTGGCAATCATCTCGCGCGGAGCGCCGCGTTCGATGATCACACCGCCATCCATGAAAACCAGCTGATCGCCGATCTCGCGGGCGAAGCCTACCTCGTGGGTGACCACGACCATCGTCATGCCGCTTTCGGCCAGATCGCGCATGACCTGCAGCACCTCGCCAACGAGTTCGGGGTCGAGCGCCGATGTCGGCTCATCGAAGAGCAGGACTTTCGGCTTCATCGCCATCGCGCGCGCGATGGCGACACGCTGCTGCTGGCCGCCGGACAGTTCCCTCGGATACCGGTCGACCTTGTCCAGGAGACCGACGCGCCGAAGCAGAATCTCCGCTTCGGCCTTTGCCTCGTCCGGGGG